>WAMX01000030.1 GCA_015522095.1 Nanobdellati archaeon
CACCCTCTTCCCCCTTATCCTCATATCACAAACCCCCTTGCAAGCTCAGAAGTCCCAAGGGCCTTTATGGTTTTCCCCCCGACCTTCCCCTCCACCCTCACGAGATACTGGGCACAGTGCAGCTTCCCCAGGCCGCGCAGGAGGATGTGGTGGCGGGCATATGGGGTCGCCCTGAGCCGCACCTCGTCGGAGAAAAGGAAGTGGTGGCCATCAAAGGCACGGAGGCTGACGCCATAGGCCTGCCCGTCAAGCAGGAGCTCCACCCGCTCCTGCCGGGGAAGCCTGAAAAACCCGCCCTCGTGCCTGCCGGAGAACCTGAGCCTGTCCCAGGATGCAAGGGGGCCATTCACCCGCGCGCGCTGTAGGAGGGCACGCCCCCTGAATCCGTGGCCCTCCAGCTTTCCCCTGACCTCGCGGTACTCGCTCCTCAGCCGCGTCGTGAGCACGCGCCCCTCAGCAGCAGGCTGGAACTCCCTCGAGAAGACAAGCTCCGTCCTGCCGTGCCTGAGCACGTACCCGGAGCGGTAGCGATCAAAGGTGAAGGGGCTGGCCGGCGGGAAGCCGGGCTTCAGGGACTCCTCAATTGAAACGAACTTTTCCTGGCCAATGGCACCCCAGAGGAGCACGCCATAGCGGGGGTGCCGGACGGAGCGCCCGTTGAAGCTGCCGGGGCGGCGGGCCGTCCCGAAGCAGAGAATGAACTGGTGCTCGCGGGAGCATCCGTGCACATACCAGCAGTCCGCGGCAAGCGGTCGCCGCCTCGGGGGCTCCAGCAGCTCCACATCCTGAAAAGACAAGCAGATATTAATAACCGCCAGTAAGGCATGCATGAGGCGGCTCGGGCAGCACTTCCTTGTGGACGGGAGAGTCGCGAAGTTCATGGTTGATGCGCTTGCGCCCGGCAGGGACGAGACGGTCGTGGAAATAGGGCCGGGCAGGGGAATAATAACGCGCCTGCTTGCCGCAAGGGCGGGCAGGGTGGTGGCCATTGAGAAGGACCGCAGGCTTGAACCCTTCCTGAAGGGGCTGCCCGGCAATGTCGAGGTTGTATGGGGGGATGCGCTGGAAGGGCTCCCGCCCTGCGACAGGCTCATATCAAATGTGCCCTTTTACATATCGTCAAAGCTTCTCTTCAGCCTCCCCCCGGTGCCGGCGGTTCTCGGGCTGCAGAGGGAATTTGCGGAGAGGATGGTGGCAGAGCCCGGCTCCAGAAGGTACGGGCGGCTGAGCGTGAACTCGCAGCTCCGCTACAGGATTGAGCTGCTCCGCTCCTTCCCGCCAGAGGTCTTCAGCCCGCCCCCGAAGGTGTGGCTCTCCGTCGTCAGGCTTGAGCCCAGGGAGCCCGGGATGTGGGAGGGGACGGAGGAGGTTGTGAGGAAGCTGTTTTCATATCCCGGGCGGACGGTGGACAATGCGCTGAAGCTCGCGGGGTTTCCGCCGCAGGGCATAAAGAAACGCGTGAGGGAGCTCTCGCCCCGGGAAGTGGTGGAGCTATCGGTAAAAATATTAAGCTCCGGGGGGAAGGGTTAGGTGAGGCTGCTCCTTTTGCTACTGCTGCTTGCTCCAGCGGCGGCGGTGGAGATTACGCTGAACGCGCCCGGGGAAATTTATGCGGGCGAAACCTGGACCGTGGATGCGTATGTCACGGATGGCGGAAGCCCGGTGGCATACCCGAACTGCAACATAACAGTATACAGGGGTTCGGAGCCGGAGGTTTACCGGGCGCTGATGAGTGCCCAGAGCGACAGGGCGACCTACTCCATAACATTCTACGGCGCGGAGGACAGGAGCGCCACCGTGCAGTGCTATGGCACTCCGGGCAGCCTGGCGGTCACCGTGAAGAACAACATATTTGCGGACCTGACCGTGAGCGGCGGTGATGCCATTGGCGAGACGGCATACGCCACTGTAAGCCTGCAGGACCGCAGCGGGAACAGGGTCTATGCGGACTGCACGCTCAAGGTCCTAAGGGACGGCACGGCGGTGCACGATGCGCTCATGTACTCGACGGCCTCCGGATACGCGGGCAGCTACTATGTCGAGCTTCCAGGCACATACACCTACCGCGTGACGTGCACGGACAGCGAGCTCGGAAGCGTGACGGAGTCCGTGATCAAGGAGGTTGAAAAGGTTCCCGTGAGGGTGTCCATTTCAAAGACGGCATACACGGGGAGCTACGGGGCAACCGCCACAATCCCCGTGAGCGTGAATCCCGGCAGCGCGAGCTGCAGCGCGGACTTTGGCACGGTCCAGGGAAGCGGCAGCTACAGGGCATACACCGCCAGGCTCGGCTTCGTCGGCACCCGGAGCGTGAAGATATCCTGCTCAGACCCGAACTATCTCACGGGAGAGGCAACGCTGAGCCTCACATCCGTGGAGGTCAGCACGCTGGGCAAGATACTCGTCAGCACGCTCGAGCCCTACTCCTTCCAGCGCATCTCAATTCAGCCCCAGTATTTCACAGCAAGCTGGTACCAGATAAGGGATGCGGATTGCACGGTGGAATACGGGGAGAGCGTGAAGGGAAAGAGCTTCCAGAAGATGGAGCTGAGGGCGCCCCCGGGCCCGGCAACAATGGACATTGATGTTGAATGCAGGAAGTACGGGTATAAGCCCTTCAAGGAGAAGGTGAAGCTGAAGGTGAAGCCCATAACGCTGAGGGGAGAGCTCAGCTACCGCGAGGCAATCAAGGAGAACGAGCCCCTGAATGTGAGGGTCTCGCTGGAGCCCGGCATCGAGGCAAACTGCACATTCCGCAGCACCCTTGAGTCGGAAATAGCGACGAGCAGCCTGCCCGCCCAGAGCAGGGTCATCACCGCGGAGGGCAATTTCTCCGTGATTCCCGGGGACATTGGGACGCTGAGATTCTCGGTTGAATGCACGGGCAAGGGCTACACAACATTCAGGGGCACGGGGAAGGTTGATGTGCGGCTCTTCTCCGAGAGCGAGGAGATAAGCGCGGCGATAGTCTTAACTACTCTCACCGCCATACTTGCTGTGGCGTTTCTGATGATAAAGAGGTGGCTGTGATGATAAGGCAGTTGCTCCGGGTAATATTCGAGCACCCCCTGCTCACAACGGTCTTCATAGTGGACCTGTTCCTGATTTTCCTGATAATCGCGTATGTGTTCATGAGGGTGTTCGGGGAAAAGCGGCCGGACCGCAAGCTGCTCTCGTTCATACAGAAATTCCGCATAAAGCTGAAGGAGCACAGCCTCGACAGCATAGAGGGGCTGTACTACCTCGTCATTGACACGTACATCAAGAAGGGTGTCCTGTCGCACGATGATGGCAGGGGATTCCGCGCAAGGGAGAAGGTGCTGGCCGCCCTGGAAGGCGAGGAGCGAAAAACCGTTGAGACCATATTCAGGTATTTTGAAGCAAAGAAGTATGGAGGGATACTGAAAAATGAGAGGGAAGCTGTTGGCTATCTTGCTCATAAGTTTCGCAGCCTTTAGTGTCAGGGCAGAGGTTGTCCTGCCGGGCGAGAAGGCAACAGTCAGTGCCCTCTCGCTGATGCCCTCGGCCCTTGAAGAGCTGAAGGAGCAGGGGATTTTTGTGCTGTTCGATGATGCGGGCAGGCCATACGGGTTCGTGCAGAACGGGAGCTTCGTTGACGAGATAAAGTACGGGAATCTCACAATAAAGCCATACAGTGAGGGTAGTGAGGTCATTGTGGGGAGCTCGGAGCTCGAGAAGATGGCGGGGGATGTTGCCGCGGCAAGGTCGCAGCTCGGCACCAGCTTTGACAGCCAGCTCCTGAGGAAGGAGGACTTCCTGAAGTATGTATATTACAACCAGAGGTACGGGGGGCTGGAGGGCTACCTGAAGGACATGGGGCTGGACAGCAAGCAGGCGGCAATAGACTTCCTGAACCAGATTGAGCCATCGGAGGCAAACGAGTTCCTTGACATATATGATGCCCTGGACAGCAAGCAGCTCGGCTACTCCCACTACAAGATGCTCCTGGACGCTCTTGACAGGCTGAACGGGGAGGACCTCTCCAAGTATATGGACCCTGAGAAGGCAGAGGAGCTCCAGAAGAGGCTGGACGAGCTGGAGAAGCAGGTGAGCGAGGAGATGCTAAAGGAGCTGCTCAGGAACTTTGACAGGGACGAGCTGAAGCTCCTGCAGGAAGTCCTCAGGAGAGTGGATTACAAAACCATCTACAGGATAGCGCGGGACTATGTGCGCGAGGCCGCGAGGGACGGGACGCTTGACAGGACGCTGGAAGACCTGAAGGGCGCGGAGGTTCCCGACGAGGTGAAGAGGGGTGCGGTGGACGCGGCCAGGGACTTTGCGCGCAACAGGGCATCCGATTTCATACCGAAGAAGTTTGCATACTACGCAGTTGCCATTGCGGCAATAGCCCTGACATTCGCGCTCAGGGGGGTGAGCTGATGAAGGATGGCTTCAACAAATTCATAGCTGAAACGGGAAAGGTCCTGGTGGGATACGAGAGGATAACTGAAACGCTGCTCATATCGCTGCTCTGCAGGGGGCACGTGCTGCTTGAGGGGCCGCCGGGAGTCGCCAAGACGACCCTTGCAAAAACCTTTTCGAAGCTTGTGGATGCGAACTTCCGCCGCATCCAGTTCACGCCGGACCTCCTCCCCACCGACATAGTGGGCACGGTGATGTTCAACCCAAAGAGCGGCGAGTTCCGCGTGCGCAAGGGGCCGATTTTCACGAACATAATACTGGCGGATGAGATAAACAGGGCGAGTCCCAAGACCCAGAGCGCCCTCCTTGAGGCGATGGAAGAAAAGCAGGTCACCATTGAAGGGGAGACATACCGGCTGCCGGAGCCCTTCATAGTCATAGCAACCCAGAACCCCGTGGAGCAGGAAGGGACATATCCCCTCCCGGAAGCGCAGCTCGACCGCTTCCTCTTCAAGGTGAACGTGGACTACCCAAAGAAGGGTGACGAGAAGGAGATAATACGCAGGGTGGCGGCGAAGGCGGGGAAGGACCTCAAGATGGTCTTCAAGAAGGAAGAGATACTCCGGCTCAGGGAAGCCGTGGACGGGGTAAAGGTCAGCGAGGAAGTTATGGAGTACATCGCCTCAGTGGTGGATGGGCTCCGGAACAACCCCGTGGTCGCGTGGGGACCGAGCCCCCGCGCATCAATAGCCCTGCTCAATGTGGGGAGGGCGGTGGCGCTCTCCGATGACCGCGGGTATGTGGTGCCGGGTGATGTCAGGAAATACGCGGTGGAGCTGCTCCAGCACCGCATAGGCGTGAAGCCCGAAAGCGAGATAGAGGGCGTGACCAATGCAAGGGTTGTAGAGGACGTGCTCCAAGAAGTTGATGCAATATGAAAGAGCAGTGGAGGATAATATTCAGGAGGATAGCCGTGGGGCTGGTCGTGTTCGCGGCCTCCCTCCTGCCGTGGAAGGAGTGGATGCTATCCGTGAAGTTTGTTGACCGGAACGTGGACTTCGCGTGGGTCCTCCTCTCCTTCATCGTTCCATACATAATAAGGACCATCGCCATGGGGCTAATAGCGTATGCGCTCTTCTTCGCGATGAAGGTCGTGGTCCTGCCCCAGCGGCTCATAGAGAGGGAAATGTTCGGCGTGAGGAAGAGGAAGCTCCTCAAAAACCTGTTTTACACGCTCACATTCTTCCTGCCCCTCGTGTTTCCCGTTGCATCGGGCCACAGGGTGGGCGAGCTTGCCGCGGGACTGAGCTCCGTGAGCTACATCGGCTTCCTCGCACTCCCCCTGTATCCTTTCGCGTACATGGACGCCGCGCTCTTCCTTGAGGCGCTCCTTGTCGCGTTCTTCCTCGCGCACCTCCTCAAAATCGCAAGCGTCCGCCTTGCGGAGATACGCCCGGTCGTGAAAAAAACGGTGTTCGAGGAGGGGAAGGACGTGGAGTTCGAGATGCAGGTTAGCAGCCCCCTCCCGCTCCTGCCCTATCCCATACTGCCCTTCAAGACCCGCTCCAGCAAGGAGCCGGGATTCCTCAAAAGGAAGTACCGGATAAAGGTAAAGGACAGGTTCCCGACGGGCTACTACAGGTTCGACGTGCTGCCCTTCACCGTCGCAAGCTTCCCCTTCTACTTCTCAAAGGTGTTCAGGACGAGCTCGGCGCCCATAGAGCTCACAATCCTGCCGCGGATAAAGCAGAAGAATGCCGTTTATGCAAAGAACCCCTACTGGGTCAGGGAAACGGGAGACCTCATAAAGAAGATGAGCGGGAGCTCCATGGAGTTCGCGGGCATAAAGGAGTATGCCATTGGCGACCCCACCTCAAGGATATGGTGGAAGAGCCTTGCCAAGGGGGGAAAGCTCATGAGCAAGGATTTCTACAGCCCGGCGGAGGACAGGTGGATTCTTGTCGTTGACCTCACAGAGCCGGGGATGAGGGAGGAAGAGGAGAAGGCCGTGCTTGCCTTTGCAAGGGCATTCGTCGAGATATTCACAAGGAAGGATGTCGAGGTCAGCATCCACCTGCTTTCCTCAAGCTATGCGTTCATCGACTACTCGACAAACAAGCGGGAGCTGCTGTCCTTCCTCGTCCGCCACTGGGCGGAGTTCCGCCACCTGAGCGAGGCAGGGGCAAGGGAAGTCCTGAAGGATGCCGTGGGCAGGGAAGTTGAGGAAATAATCCGGCGCAGCAAAAGGAGCGGGCTCTCGCTCTCGGGCTTCCTGTTCTACAGCGGACTGATAAAGAAGCCAAGGAGGGTGTTCCAGTGGGGGCGGAAGGGGGCATTTGAGAGCTCGCTGAGGCAGATGCTGGGAAACATATCAAAGACGGGCAAGGCGGTGGTTGTCACGCCGGGCATGGACGAGGGGATGGTTCGCGAAATCAAGAAGGTGCTGGGGGTGAAGAAGTGCCCCATCACCTTCGCGAGCTTCGAGC
>WAMX01000031.1 GCA_015522095.1 Nanobdellati archaeon
AGCGAAGATGGCACATCTGGTCGAGTTTCGTGCCGCCGAAGGTGGCACCTTTTGGATCAACCCTTTTTAAAGGGTTGTCCACCACCCCAGCAACAAACAGAAATGGCAACCCCGATTTATGAAGTTTTTCCCCCAAAGGTTTATAGAATAGCCATGAAGAGTTATTGCGTGCGGGGACCGTGGTGTAGTTTGGCTAGCATGCCAGCCTTGGGAGCTGGTGGTCCGGGGTTCAAATCCCCGCGGTCCCACAACCAACGCTCGGCTCTCGCCCTTACTCGCTTCGCTCGTGCGGGCTCCCGCGCGAACTCCGTTCGCTGGGTTTCGCGAGCTTCGCTCGCTCAACCCTCGCGTTCGTTGACGGATATGTGTGAGTGCTATCGAGCTCGAAGAGTGAAGATGGCACCGGGGTTTCTTAAACCTGCAGGGATTATGCTGGCGTGGATATTGAAAGGGCTCTTGAGAAGGTGGAGGGCGCGATAAAAACCAGTGGCTTCGTCGACACCCTGAGGGACCCGTTCCGCGTGCTCGTGTCAACAATAATAAGTGCGAGGACCAAGGACGAGACGACCGCAGAGGTGTCGGAGCGGCTGTTCCGCAGGGTCAGGGGATTTGAGGACCTGAGGAAAATTCCAGAGGAGGAGCTTGCGGAGCTCCTGAAGCCCGCGGGATTTTACAGGACAAAGGCGAGGAACCTGAAGAGGCTGGCAGGGCTCACGGACAGGGTTCCGGACACGATTGAGGAGCTCGTGAAGCTGCCCGGTGTTGGGCGGAAGACGGCAAACCTTGTCGTGAGCGTGGCGTTCGGAAAGCCTGCAGTCTGTGTGGACACGCACGTGCACCGCATAATGAACAGGTGGGGCGCCGTGAGGACGAAGACCCCCGAAGACACGGAGAAGGCGCTGAGAGAAATTGCCCCGCAGGAACTGTGGAGCAGGATAAATGCCCTGCTTGTGCCGTTCGGGAAGGAAGTGTGCCGGCCGATAAGTCCGCTCTGCAGTTCGTGCCCCCTCAGGGAGGAATGCCCAAAGATTGGGGTGGACAGGCACAGATAAAAATGCCGCGCGGTGAGTAGCCCATGATGGAAAAGGTTTTCATAGTGGACAGGGCAGTGGCGATGAAGATTGTGGACGATCCCCGCATAAAAAGGAGAGGTGAGGCAAGCTACTATGACGGGCAGCTATTTGGCGTGGAGGGGACAGTCGTCCATGTCAGGGGTCCGGAGGAGCTCTTCAGTATGGAAATTCTGAAGAGTCTGAAGGAGGCGGAGAATGCCGCAGAAATAATGGAAAAAATAAGGGAGATGTCGGACAACACTGCCTCGGGAGTCGGGCTCATTTTTGGATGAGCCTGCCCGTGAGAGAAAGCCGCTCCCAGGGGCGCGAGTAGGACTCCCGGGCGCATATGGCATTCAGCACCTCCAGATAAACGGCCTCTTCCCTAGTCCTGTAGAGTATTGAAAGCTGATTGCCCATTGAGGAGGCGTGAGTGACCTCAAGGTGCGGGAGCCCCCTCACGACGGACAGGAGGTAGGAGTGGAGCTCCCGGGGGGCCTTGAGGATGACGCCCGGACCCTCGCTGTATCCCATAATGCGTATTTCCCTGCCCGTAACCTCCTCGAGGTCCTCCCTGTATCCCTTCTGCCTGTCCGCGAGTCCCAGGGGGACGGTGACATAGAAGGGCTGCTCCCACACAAGGCCAGAGATTTTCCCGATAATCGCCGCCGCAGGGAGTATCTCGGGCTCAAGGATCCTGATTCCGCCGCGCATATAAGCATCCTCAAAATTTGAGTACGAGCAGAAGGGCATCCCCTCATCCCCGCCAATCGTGATGAAGGGCTCCTCCATTTCCTCCCGGGGAGCGAGGTAAACATTCACTCCCTCATCTGAAAGCTCAAAATCTCCTGCAGCCTCAAGAAGGCGCAGAAAGTCCCCGTTGCCGTCCCTAAGGTTCACAAGGTATTTCATGGAAGCACCTCATATAGTAATACACAGTAATATTTATAGCTGACTGCAGGAATCCCATAGATTATCTATTTATACCGTGCTGGGAGGGTATATCTGGTGCATTCCTTGAAAATCGCGATATTTTCCAGGGGCGAGAAAGCCGAACGGATCAGGGAGGGCCTTGAAGGCAAAGGGCACGAGGTGCAGATGGTGGAGGGAGGATTGAAGGATTACCTGGATGCCGTCAGAAGCAGTGAGGCGATACTTGTCATCGGGGAACTTGACGAAGAGCGGGCGGTTGCCCTGCTCGTGGCGGATTACTTCGGGAAGAGGGTGCTTTCAACATCCCGGCTGAAGGGAAGCTGCCTTGAGAGGCTTGTGAAGAACATAAAGGTGGAGGTGGTTGGATGAAGCTTTTCAACACGCTGAGCAGGGAGATTGAAGAGTTTGAGCCCCTTGAGAAGGGGAAGGTCAGGATGTACGTCTGCGGACCAACCCCCTATGACAAGAGCCACATAGGCCACGCCCGGACATATGTTGTGTTCGATATGCTGCGGAGGTATCTCGAGCACAGGGGAATGGAGGTCAAGCTCATAATCAACCTGACGGATGTGGATGACAAGATAATAAAGCGCGCGAAGGATTTTGACAGCTGGCAGGTGGTGCCTGACCGCTATTCCCGCTACTACTTCTGGATGCTTGAGAAGCTCCGGGTAAAGATGCCCTACACCTTCCCCAAGGTCAGCAACCACATGCAGGAGATAATAGAGCTTGTGGAGACCCTGCTGGAGAAGGGATATGCGTACAAGACCTCTGATGGCGTATATTTCGACGTGAGCAAACTGCCCGGCTATGGCAGGCTGAGCAGGGTCAATATGGACGACCCCAAAATCGCCCGCATTGAGCCCTCTCCGGAGAAGAGGAATCCCGCGGACTTCGCGCTCTGGAAATTCCGGAAGGAGGGCGAGCCATTCTGGCACGCGCCCTTCGGCGAGGGGCGGCCGGGCTGGCACATTGAATGCTCCGCCATGAGCTCCCGCTACCTCGGCAGGCAGTTCGACATCCACGGGGGCGGCTCGGACCTGCAGTTCCCGCACCACGAGAATGAAATGGCGCAGAGCGAGGCCGCCTTTGGCACGAAGCCGTGGGTCAGGTACTGGATGCACGTTGCATTCCTGACAATAAACAGGGAAAAGATGAGCAAGTCGCTGGGGAACATAATAGGTGTTGATGAGCTGTTTGATGCGTTTCCCCCGGAGGTCGTGCGCTATTACCTGCTGAGCGCCCACTACAGGACACAGCTGGATTTCACATGGGAAAAGCTGAAGACCGCAAGGGAGCAGTGGGCGAAGGTTGTCAGGGCCTGGTATGATGTGCTCCAGAGGAAGGAGCAGGGAATTTACGGGAAGGACGACATAAGCAGGGAAATAATGCTCGAGCTGAAGGGTGTGGAGGAAGCAATGGACAGCGACCTCAGGACCCCCGAGGCGTATGCAAAGGTGCACATGATTGCATCGCTCGTGCTGGGGAATGAGCCTGACAAGAAGTCCGTTGAGGCCGCGCTGGAGGCGTTCAGGGTCATCGACGGCATATTCGCCTTCCTGCCGGCAAAGGGGTGGACCGCCCGCGAGCTCCGGCTGGCGGAGAAGCTCGCGGACCTGAGGGAGGAGTTCCGCAGGGCGGGGAGGTTTGACATAAGCGACCGCATAAGGGAAGATGCGCGGAAGGAAGGGGTGCTCATAGAAGACACGGATGAGGGCCCGAGGGTGAAGTTCGTCCCGAAGGGGAAGGAAGATTAAAATACATCCACGTCATAGGATAGTGTGGACCGGATGGACTTCTCGGTTTCGCTTCTCATCTCCGCGATAGTTGGCGCGGGGGTGTTTGCGCTTCCATCCCTCGCAAGGGAGGCGGGAATGCTGTCCCTCCTCATTGTCCCCGCCGCCTTCCTCTACATGCTGGGGGTGGGGCACCTCATAATTGAGATGTTCCCGGGGACCGTGGAGGAAGAGGTGGAGAGGGAGCTGGGGGAATGGGGGAAGCACGCGCTGGTCTTTGTGGAAAGGGCGGTCATACTGCTCGCGCTCGTGGCATATGCGCTTGCGCTGCGCCTGCATCTCGGGCTCTCCAGCCTGATGGTGCTGGCCCTGCTGGCAATACCCCTGCTGCTCGAGCTTCACCCCACCTCTCAGATAACCACGACGCTGGCATTCTTCACCCTCGGCTTCGTTTCATTCCTCTCCCTGCTCGCGCTGCCAAGGATGGAGCTCCCCTACTCCGTGGCGGATGCCGTTTCAGCAATAGACTGGAAGGCAGGGATTCCCCTCTTCCTCGCAGCAATATTCGCGTTCTACGGGCATAATATGATTCCCCGGGTGCGGAACATACTGCGCAGCGAGCAGAAGACGAGAAGGGCGGTTTACCTTGCGCTTTCCGTGGTGTTCATGCTTTACCTTGCGTTTGCCGTTTCGGTGAGCGGGCTCAAGGTGACGGGCCTTGCAACGACCTTCCTTTCAGGATACGCGGGAGGAAACATGGGGGTGCTGATAGACCTCTCCGCAGCCATAATATTCTACGCATCCTTCATCGTGATGGGCCTGCACCTTTCCCTGAATATGGGGAAGGGCGGGTCCGCGTTCGTCTTCGCGGGCACGGCTGCGCTTTACGGGCTCGCGGTGGCCGCGGGAGCCGGCTTCGCGGACATCGTGGCGGCCGCCGGGCTTGGCGTGAGCATATACGGGGGGCTGATAGGGCTCGCCGCCTCCAGAAAGCGCATAAGGGAGGGCTATGCCGTCCTGTCCGCCAGCGCAGCGGTGTGGGTTATCCTTTTATTCCAGTTTTTCTGGGCTTAATGTGTTCAACAGGGACCCGAAAGAGGTTGCCATCGACATTCTGGGGAAGGTGCTGGTGCGCAGGGTCGGGAATGACACGCTCCGCGGGAGGATAGTCGAGACGGAGGCGTATTACGGGGACGAGGACCCGGCGAGCAGGGCCAGGCACGGCCGCAGGCACTACAACGCACCCATGTTTGACGGGGCGGGCTGCCTCTTCATATACAATGTGCACAAGTACTGGATGCTGAACTTCACGACCCGCCCCGTGTCTGCAGTCCTCATAAGGGCGGTCGAGCCGCTGAACTTCGAGGGGAACACGAGCGGTCCGGGAAGGCTCACAAGGGAGCTCGGAATTGACAGGAGCCTGAACGGTCTTCCCGTGGGAGAAGGGACGGGGATATGGCTGGAAGAGGGACGCAGGCCGGAGAAGATTGGGGCAAGCCACAGGATAGGCGTGACCCGCGACCTCGAGGAGCCCCTGAGGTTCTTTGACCTTGAAAGCAGATGGGTGTCAGCGCACAGAAAGCCTATCGAAGTTTTTTGAGGTCCAGCTCAAACCCTGCCACGGGGAGCTCAAGCTTCTCCGCAAGCTCCAGGGAAACCTCCCCGTATACGCCGAAGGGGGACAGGGCGGTCCTGCCGGGTATGAAGAACCTGTGCTCGCCGGCCTCCCACTTTGCAGACTTCCCGAAGAGGGAGAGGACCCTGTCCACAATGCCCTTCACCTCTGAAAAGCTCGCCTCGGGATGCGCCACAAGCCCGGCAAGGCGGAGCTCCTCTTCAGGGGTGAAGACCGTCCCGACTTCAAACACCCTCTGCGGGTACTCCGCATGCTTGTTTGCCATGAGGAGGTTGTAAAGCCCGGGCAGGAGGCTGGGACGGAGCGCGGAGTACTCCCTGCTCTTCGGGTTGTTCACAACCTCCTTTGGCTCCTCCGCAAGCGAGAGAAGCTCGGGGGAAGTGAGGAGGAAGGTCTTGGCTTCGAGGAAGCCCAGCCCCACCATCACCTGCCGGGCCTTATCCTCGAGCAGGCGGCTGGGATGCGCCTTCCCGGAGTGGTAGGATGGAAGGAGCTCGCCCGAAAATTTTTCATACCCGTATCCAATCGCCGCATCCTCCGCCACATCCAGGGAGGAGAACACGTCAATCCGGTAAGGCGGTATGAGCACGTCGCCGTCATACCCGAGCCGCATCTTCTCAAGGGACTCGACAATTTCCCGGTCGCTGATCCTGGTTCCGATGAGCTTCCGAATGTACTGCCGGGAAACCTTCATCCTGCGCGGAAGGTAGGACGGACCAGGGACAACCACGCCGAGCTTCCCGCCGCGTTCGGCCAGGGAGGTTGCGATGAGCGCGACCATGGCATCGGTGCCCTCCGCCGTGCCGGTCGAGTCTATGAAGAAATTCCTCGTCTCTGGAGTGACCTTGCAGAACTCCGCGTTTATGATGGGCGCCATGGAGATTATCCTCCCCGCCCCGTCCACCAGCACGGGCGCTGTTTCGCCAACAAGGTGCGCATACTTCCTTCCCTTCTCGGTCTTCTTCAGTATTTCCCTGCCGTTCATCTCCTTCCTCCCGCCAAGGGGCACGAAGACAATGTCCTTCAGGGGAAGCTCCTTATAGGAAATGGGCGATTTCAGGTGGTCGAAGTCATAAACGCCAATGCTGTATTTCTTCCGGTCCCGCCCCACCGTGAGGTGGAGCTTTTCCTGCATCTGCATGAGCATGGCGAGAGAGGTCTCGGAAATCTCCGCCCCAAGGACGGCAGAGAAGCTGACAAAGGGGCGGCTCGTTTTCTCTATCCGGGTTTCGAGCTTTCCGGGAACAATGTCCCAGACGGGGTATCCAGTCTCTATGCCCAGAATACCCCTGAGGGCGCGGGCTGCACCCTCCGGAGAGAGCAGGTCAACCCTGTTGGGGAAAACCTCCACCTCGATGCTCTCCCCACTGTGGCTTTCCACGGGAGCACCCAGCATATCAAAGGCGCGGGCAATGTCCTCAGGAGCCAGCTCCTTCCGGAGCAGGGACTTCAGCTCGTCAAGGGGAAAGGTAACTATCACATGAACACCTCCCGTTCCCTCAGCCACCCGATATCGCTGAGATACAGCTTCCTCACATCATCCAGACTGTATTTGAGCATGGCAATCCTTGCAAGCCCGAGGCCCCAGGCAAGGACGGGAATATCCTTGCCCAGAAGCGGCACGACAACCTCCGGGCGGAAGATTCCCGCGCCTCCGAGCTCGAGCCACTTTGCCCGCGGCTCGAACCACACATCAACCTCCGCGGAGAACTCCGTGTATGGGAAGTAAGCGGGCCGCATCCTCACCCTGTCAAATCCAAGCTTGCTGAAGAACTCCTTCAGGTAGCCAATGAGGTTGTTGAAGGACGCCGCCTCATCAACAACGATGCCCTCAACCTGGTAGAACTCCGCAAGGTGCTTGTAGTCCACCGCCTCGTTGCGGAACACCTTTCCAATGGTGAAGATCTTGGCGGGGGGCGTGAGCTCCGCGAGCATGTGGGCGGACACGCTGGTGGTGTGGGTGCGGAGAAGCCTCCGTGCGGACTCCTTCGGGTCCCACTTCTTCCAGGTCTTTTTGTGCATCTCGGAAACCCTGCTGGCAAGCTCGGGGAGGGGTGCTTCACCATCGAGGTAGAAGGTGTCCTGCATCTCCCTGGCGGGGTGATCCTGCGGGACAAAGAGGGCATCGAAATCCCAGAAGGCGCTTTCCACATGGGGGCCTTCCGCCTCAATAAAACCCATGTCAAGGAAAACCCGCCGTATCTTGTCGATTATCTCGGTGAGAGGATGGACCCTCCCCGGGAGCGGCCTGGGAACGGGAGTGTCGGGCGAGAAGGGTAGCAGTTTCTTCTTACGCCACGCCCCTCCCTTCAGGAGCTCGGGCGTGACCTGAGTCACCTCCTCTTCAAGCTTCGCCTTTGAGCCCTCCTCAGTGAGCTCAATCACATAATCCACGCTCTTTTTGAGCTCGACCCATTTGCGCTTCCTGAGGAGCTTGAATTCCCTGCTTCCCGGCTCAATCTTCCCCTCAAGGGCGGCTTCCTCTTCAGTCCTGGGAAGCTTCCGCGCGATGGCAACAACCTTCCCTCCCTTGAGCTCCACCCACTTGCGCTTGAGCGCCCAGTTCAGGGCTATGCGGTCAACGTCCTCGACCTTCTTTGGGAGCCCAGCCACCAGAAGCTTTTCGGGAAGCCCTTCCTTTTTAACCCTCCGGCCCTCAGGAGTGAGCACCACCCTCTGGCGTTCCACCTTCTCCAGCCGGACAAGCCCCTTGAGGCTGAGGCTGTAGGCAAGGCGCGCGACGGCAGCCGGCTCGAGCCCCAGCTCCTTAGCAAGCTGGCTTGCCCTTGCCTTTTTCCTTGAGCGCAAAAGCTTCAGCAGCTTCAATTCGGCGGGGTGCACAAAAAACGATGTGCAGGTTCTATAAAAGTCTGATGAAAGGACTTTGGTGGAGTTCAAAAGGGAGCTCAGGAGGAAGGGCGCATATGCGGAGGTAACCTGCGAGCGCTCCCGGACCTTTGACATAGCATTCTCGCAGGAGAGGGCGTACCTCATAAAGATGGTCACAAACATAGAGGGCCTGAGCAGGGATGTTGCGGAGGACCTTGCGAAGAGTGCCTCGGTGATAAATGCAGAGCCCATCGTGATAAGCGATCACGGGAAGGGTGCGCTGAAGGAAGGCGTGGTTTACAGGAGGCACGGAGTGCCGGTGATGAGGAAGGAGACATTCCTCCGCCTGACACAGGGGGAGCACGTATCGCTCGCGGACAGGGGAGGGGTGAAGATTCCCATAAAGGGCCTGAGGGAGCTGCGCGAAGAGGTCAGGATGAGCAGGAACTCCCTGGCAAAGCTCCTTGGGGTCAGCATCGAGATGGTGAGGAAGTATGAGGAATGCATGGCCGAGCCCGGGGAAGAGGTTGCAAGGAGGCTTGTCGAGATATTCGGGGAGAAGGTACTTGCGCAGCCGAGTTTCGAGCGGGAGGGCCTGAAGAGGGCCGCACCCATGAAGGCGCCCTTCGACCTTGCGATAAGGAAGAAGAAGGCGGTGCTCATAAGCTTCAAGGACACGCGGGAGAGGGTCAGGGACCTGAAGAAGGTATCGGAGGTCCTTGATGCGGAGCCGGTTGTGGGCGAACCCGATAAAGTTTTTTAAACAACCGCATTCCAAGATAACTGAATTGGTATTCAGTTGAGGTGATGGAAAATGGCAGAGAATCTGAAACAGCCGGTGATAGTTTTGCCGGAGAATGCCCAGCGCATACTGGGCAAGGACGCACAGCGGCTAAACATAATGGCCGCAAAGGCAGTGGCAGAGATTGTGCGCAGCACGCTTGGCCCGAAAGGGATGGACAAGATGCTGGTGGACAATCTCGGCGATGTGGTCATAACCAACGACGGGGTGACCATCCTCGAAACAATGGACATTGAGCACCCTGCCGCGAAGATGATTGTTGAGGTTGCGAAGGCGCAGGAAGATGAGGTGGGCGACGGGACCACGACCGCAACGGTGCTTGCGGGAGAGCTCCTCAAGAGAGCCGAGGACCTGCTCGACCAGGACATCCACCCTGTGGTCATCGCGCACGGCTACAAGAAGGCGGCGGAGATTGCAAACAGGGTCGTTGACAGCGTGGCTGTGAAGGTCACCGCGGAGGACAGGGACCTCCTTGTGAAGCTCGCCAAGACAAGCATGAACGGGCGCGGCACGGAGTCAGGAACCGAGAGGCTTGCGCAGCTCGGAGTGGATGCCGTGCTGAAGGTCGTGAACAGCGGGAAGCTTGACATAGAGGACATTAAGATTGAGAAGAAGGCAGGAGGCAGCCTTGAGGACAGCAGGCTCATAGACGGCATTGTGCTCGACAAGGAGCGCGTGCACAGCGGCATGCCTGCCGTGGTGGAGAATGCGAAGATTGCGCTGCTGAATGTGGCCCTCGAGATAAAGGAGCCTGAGACGGACGCGCAGATACAGATAACCGCGCCATAGCAGCTCGAGGCCTTCCTCGAAAAGGAGGAAGAGATGATAAAGAATATGATTGACAAGATAAAGGCAACGGGTGCGAATGTCGTGTTCTGCCAGAAGGGTATTGACGACCTTGCCCAGCACCTGCTTGCCAAGGAGGGCGTGTTCGCGGTCCGCCGCGTGAAGAAGAGTGACATGAAGGCCCTTTCACGCGCCACAGGGGCAAAGATTGTCACGGACATCCGCGACCTCAGGGAGAGTGACCTCGGGTTCGCCCAGAAGGTCGAGGAGCGCAAGGTGGCTGGCGAGGCAATGACCTTCGTGGAAGGCTGCAAGGATCCGAAGGCGGTTACCCTCCTCATCCGCGGGGGAACGGAGCACGTGACGGACGAGGCAGAGCGCTCGCTGAAGGATGCGCTGAAGGTGCTCGCCACCGCACTGAAGG
>WAMX01000032.1 GCA_015522095.1 Nanobdellati archaeon
CCCCGGCCCTGCCTCGACCACCCTCTCCTCTTCCACGAGGGCACCCTCTTCAATGATGTCAAGCCCCGGAAGTGCGACCTTGGCATCCTCATCAATGAGGCTGACCTTGTAGCGGGGCAGGTGGCGGGAAAAGACATCGAAGCTGCCGTGCAGGGGAACATACCTCACCGCCCGGTAGGCACCCTCCTTCAGGTTATACTCCTCCACGGACACCCTGAACTCCGGAATATCATCGAGGCCGAGCCCCCCGTTGAGAAAATCAAGTATCCTGTAAGTCTGTCTCCTGACACCTTCAATAAATTCCTTCCTCTGCGTAATATCCAGACATCTGCACGTTAAATATCCTTTTCGCCTTTTCTTTTTTGGTCAAGTTTCTTGGACCAAGCAAACGAAGTTTATTTGGTCAAGGTTTTCGAGCGTTGAGCGAGCAAAGCTCGCGAAACCCAGCGAACAGAGTTCGCGTGGGAGGGTGGAGCGAAGCGGAACCCGGAGTCGAGAAAAGCTTGAGCGGGCCGGGTTGGATTCTCACGACCAAACCTCGCTCACAGGTCTCGCTTCGCTCGACCGTCCGCTCGGTTTCGTTGACGAGTCTATTAGAAAACATACAACCGTCAACGAAATCACGACGACTTGGAGCGAAGCGGAAAGGAGGAAGTGATTTGGTTGAGCGGGCCGGGTGGGATTCTCACGACCAAACCTCACTATCGCCACTCGCTCCCTTCGGTCGCTCGGGCTCATTTCGGTTTCGTCGACGTATTTTCTTTCGTCAACGAAATATTTGATCAAAAACAGGGCGTCCAAAGGACGCCCAATTGTAGGAGGTATCGGAACCTTAGGTTCTGATAGCGGGCCGGGTGGGATTCGAACCCACGACCGACAGCTTAGGAGGCTGCCGCCCTATCCTGGCTAGGCTACCGGCCCCGCAACTTAAAGTGTCTTTACCGCAATTTAAAGCTTTTCACGGTACCGGCGAGCTTTGCCACCAGCCGGACCGATATGACCACCGCCACCCCTGCGCAATACAGGAGCAGCGGCCATGGCTGGTGAATGGCGCGGCTCGCGAGAAGTGCGGCGACAAGTGAAAGGAGGGCCGCCGCGCCCAGCCTCCTCTTTCCGAAGATGAGCTCCACCAGCCCATAAAGGGCGGCAACCCCCGCAAGTGCCAGTGCTATCAGCACTGCAATAATCATTGCCCGGACAAACGCCTCCCCCATTGCCCTTCCAAGTGCCTGGCCGAAGAGCTCCGCAATCATTTTCCTCCCCCTATTAATGTGACTATTGCCCTTCTTTTCCGGGGGCCGTCATTCTCCACAAAGATTATGCGCTGCCATGTGCCGAGCTGGAGCCTCCCGCCTCTTACCGGCACAACCACGCCCGCGCCAAATATGGCGCTCCTCAGGTGGGCGTGTGCATTGCTGTCAATGCGATCGTGGGACCATCCCGCACCCCGGGGCGCGAGCCGCTCCGCAAGCTCCCTGTAATCCCTGTTTATCCCCGGCTCATACTCTCCAAGGAAGAGGACGCCCGTTGCGTGCGGCAGAAAGACACTGACAAGCCCGCTGGCATCCGGAGGTATGAGCTCCTGCACCCTGTCGGTGAGGTCCAGCACATCCCCGTCCCGCGTGCTGAACTCGAATTCCATGCACTGCCCACAGCCGGATATTTAAAATCCTGAACCTTTCAGGTGTATGAAGGACTTTAATGGCAACACCTTCCGCCCCCCTGAATTCAAGTACCACATCAAGGACTCCCTGAATATCGCCCTCGGCTCCATCGGGATTGAGAAGCCCACGCTCATCCCTGATGAATATGACAGGCTGATATTCTTCCTGCTTGATGGGTTTGGCTACCGCACCATGAACTCCCTCGGCGTTCTTGAAGGGCTGGAAATGCCCTTCTTCGAGTTTGGCTCAACGCTGCCTTCGGTCACTCCCTCTGCCCTTGCATCCATATCCACGGGGAAGGATGTTGCCGAGCACGGCGTTCTTGGGGTGAAGTTCTGGCTCCCCGAGCTTGGCGCGCCCTTCTCGCCCCTGGGATTCTTTGACCTCGGCAGCGGGCTCCCTGCAGACTTTCCCCCCGAGGCGCTGATGTTTGAAGAGCCAATATCACGGCAGCTTGCCGATGACGGGTTCAAGCCCTTCGCCGTCCTGCCTTCCTCCGTTGAGGGTGGCCTCTCGCACGCACTCTACCAGGGCAGCAGGGCATACTTTGTCGATGGGCTCGGCGGGATGCACTTCGGGCTTTCCAGGTTCCTCCGGTCAAGGTCCAGAGTCTGCTTTGCTTACTGGGAGTTCCCTGATACGCATCTCCACGGCGGGTACCCTGTGGAGTCCATAAAGGTTGAGCTCGCATCCATCTTCTCGATGCTGCGCAGGCTGGGAGGCAGGGCAGCCAGGCGCACCTGCCTCGTGCTCCTCGGCGACCACGGTTCCACCCGGCTGGATGGTTCGATTGACCTGGGAAACCTGCGCCCCCTCATGCACCTTGATCCGCTTGGCAGCTCCCGCAGCCGGATTCTCCATGTGCGCGACAGGTTCATCGAGCCCGTTGCCCGGGCATTCCATAACCACTATGTCTTCGAGCCGCACAGGTTCTTCAGGCACGCGCGGGATGATGTGCTCGAGCGGGCGGGCAACCTCCTTGTCTTCCCCTCGGACGGGACCTCCCTTGCAGATGGGAGCTCCAAGAAGGTCAACAGCCACGGAAGCGTCCTGCCGGACGAGCTCTCCACAGCCTTTGGCTTCACCCGCCTCAGCGAGTTTCAGTACCGCCTGTAATACCCCTGGTAGTTTGCCGGCCGGTAGTATGCCCCTGCGTAGTTTGCGCCCGGATAGTAATTGGGAACTGCCTTCTTCGGGGAAATGAGCTTGAAAACAAAGAATATGCCGCTCAGGGCAAACGCGGCTATGCTCAGCGTGTCGTACAGCTTGTAGAATGGCGAGTTCTTGAACCACACATACAGCTCATCGAGTACGCTCCCCCCCTGCACCCTCATCTCAATGGTGCCTATCTCCTCTGACTTTCCTCCCATCTTCGCGAGCACGGAAAGCCTCCTCTCTCCTGACTTTTTGGGAATAACCTGAACTATTATGTCCTGCCTCTCATTCGGCCCGAGAGTGATTTTCCCCGTCCCTCCCTTGACATCAAGGTCCTCTGAAATCATCACTACATCGAAGCTCATCGGTGCGTTGCCCCTGTTCTCGAAGTATACCCTCATGAGGTCCGGCTCTCCGAGCGTTAGGCTTGGAATCTCCTCCGTCGTTACCACCACATCGCACACGCAGTCCTCACTGTTATCGCAGTTCTCCCCTATGAGCGTGTCGCAGCTGCCATTTCCCTCGCAGTCGCTCAGCGAGCAGTCATCTGCGCAGGTGGAGCACTCCCCCTTCTCGCACACATTATTGCCACACTCCGCAACCACGCACCCCCACGCATCCGCATACGAGCTTGCCGCGTCGCAGTAGCTTCCGGACAGGCACGCGCAGTCCTCGCTGTTCGTGCAGCTCTCCCCGAGGGCGGTGCTGCATGTGCCGTCCCCCGTGCACTCATCTATGGTGCAGTCCTGCGGGCACGCGGAGCACTCGCCCGTGTTGCAGTTCCCATCCCCGCACAGCTCCGACCGCGCACAGCTCCCCCCATCACAGAAGAGCCCGGTTCCGCAGACGGCATCGCACGAGCACACTGCCCCTTCCCCGTAGCCGGGCGTGCATGAGCCCTCACCATCGCACACTCCCCCATCGCAGGTTGCGCCGCATGCCTTTGGCCTCTCCTCACACTTATTGTTGATGCACACCCCTGTGTAGCACTCCCGCGACGATGGGCAATCGCTGTCCGAGGTGCAGCTGGAGCTGAAGAGCCCGGATGCCGTGCAGAGCTTCCCATTTTTCCACTCTCCCACCTGATAGTCCGTGCCGCAGAGTTTGCAGGTCTCATTTATGCAGAGCCCCCTCCCCTGGCCGCACGTCCCATCGCTCACGACCTTCCACCCATCATCCGTGCAGTAGAATGTCCCTGCGGAGGTCTGAACCTTCCTGCAGAGGCTGGTTTCATTGCAGAGCTCCCACTCCCCCGAGTTGCACAGCATGCCCGTGGCAACATACCCGTTCTCCCTGCACTGGCCATCCCAGCACTGCCCCTGCTGGCAGCATCCCGCGCTGTCTCCCGAGGTGAGGTAGACCTCGCCCGTGAAGATGCTGCTCTGCTTCCACGCCCCATCAAAGCAGAAGTATGCGGTGCTCCCTTCCAGTGCCCTCCTGCACTGCTGGTCGCAGAGCACAACACCGCTTACTCCCTGGCAGAACCACGTGTCGTTTATCCTGAACTGGTCCGACGAGTCATCCCCGCAGCAGTTTTTGTCGCCTCCAAGGCCGAGCCAGGTCCCCCCGCAGCTCTCGCAGGTTGTCTGATAGCTGTCGCCCTGGTTTGCGCATTCCTTGTTCTGCCATCCCGTGTCCGTGCACAGGTAGGTGGTGCTGCCCACAACCTTCTCGGTGCCCGGGGAGGTGCATTTGTTCCAGTATCCCCCATCGCTCAGGTAGAAACCCAGCAGGATTGTTCCAGCCGTGGATGCACCCGCCCACTGTGACCCGTCGCACAGGTAGTCCATCGCTTCTGAGTCCACCCTCACCACGCTCCCGCTGC
>WAMX01000033.1 GCA_015522095.1 Nanobdellati archaeon
AAGAAAAGAAGGCCCTCGCTGCGCGAGAAATTCGGCATTGGCTCCTTTGACCTGGTGGGAGATGTCGCGATAGTGCAGGTCCCCGAGGGCGTGCCCGGGAAGGAGGTGGGCGAGCACCTCATGGCCCTCTATCCCCGGCTGAAGGCCGTCTACCACCGCGGTCCCGTCGGGGGAGATTTCCGTGTCCCCGAGCTTGAGCTGATTGCCGGCACTCCCGGAGAGACTGCCCACAGGGAGCGGGGCTTTATCTTCAAACTCGACCCCGCGAAAGTGTTCTTTTCGCCCCGCCAGTCCTCCGAACGCGAGCGGCTCCTGCGCTATGTGCGCGGGGGCGACAAAGTGGCCGTGTTTTTTGCGGGCGTGGGTCCCATTCCTGTCTATTTCTCCCGCCTCACCGGGGCGGAGCGCATATATGCCGTGGAGCTGAACCCCGATGCGTGCAGGTATATGCGCGAGAACCTGCGGCTCAATAAGTGTGAGAATGTGGAGGTGCTGTGCGGGGATGTGCGCACCCTCTACAAGAAGCTCCCGAAGTGCGATCTGGTGGTGATGCCCCTCCCGCACGGGGCGGGTGACTTTCTCCGCGAGGCGTGGGAGACCCTGAAGCCCGGCGGGCGCGTCATAATTTACCTTGCCTCCCACGAGGGCGAGCTTGACCTGAGCGGCGTGGAGCGGCTCTTCAGGGTGATGGAGGTGCGGAGGGAGCTTGAGATTGGTCCGCGCCTGCACAGGTATGTGGTGTATGGTGAGAAGCGTGTGGATGTATAAGGTGGCGTATCTCGGGTGGCATTTCCACGGCAGCCAGCTTCAGCCCGCGCACCGGACTGTGGAAGGGGAGCTTTCCCGCCTGCTGGGGAAGCGGGCGAGGCTTATGTCGCGCACGGACAGGGGCGTCTCGGCGCGCGGCAATGTGCTGGTCCTTGATGAGAAGGTCCCGCCACTGCTGAGAGAAGAGCTTGCAATCTGGGCGCGTGCCGAGGTTGAGCGCGTGCCAAGGGTGAAGCACAGGCACTACCGCTACCTCTTCCCGGGCGTGCCGCGCTCCCGGCTCGAGTGGCTCAGGCAGTTTGACGGGACGCACGACTTTGCCGCATACACGCGGGCCAGGAAGGGGACCGTTCGCACCGTCCGCGTGAGGGTGGGCAGCGGCTACGTGGATTTCTTCTCCCGCGGCTTTCTGTGGAACCAGGTGCGGCGCATGGTTGGCCGCGGTGCCACGGCCCCTCCCGAGCCGCTGATACTTATGGACATAGCCTTCGAGCAGGAGCCGGAGTGGGAGGTCTTCGGCACCCTGCGCTCCTTTGAGAAGCGCGCAGCCGAGCTAATGGTCAGGGGAAGAATTATGGAGCTTATTGCGGCTCCACCTTTTCAACGCGGCCGTCGGGGTACTTCCTCACAATGACGAGAGGGACTGCCTTTTTCTCAAGCTCGTACCTGGCAATCTCGAGCATATCGCGCGTGTCAATGTTCCGCGGGAGCTTCACCAGGGGAGGCGCGCCGAGCGAAAGCTGGAGTGCCCTTGCGCCAAGGATTCTGGCGTACTCAAAACGGGTAATCATATTAGACTGCCCCGCGAGCATTTAAAAAGTTTGACCAGCCAAACTTTTATTTATGTCCGTGATTCACGGTGTCAATGCCCGCCTCAGGGGATGAACTTATCAGGGCTGATACCTACTCCCTGCTCCGTGATTTCCATGGGCTGACCTCGAAGCTTTACGACTTTCTCCACGAAATGACGCCGGGAATGCGCTCGGTCATCTCCGGGCAGTTTGAGATGGAATACTCTGGAAGCAATATCCTGACGGTGGTGGATTCACTGAACTCCGCGCTCTCCGCCCTCCTTGCCGCATCTGGCAGCGAGCAGGAAGGCACCCCGCAGGATGATGCGGCGCTGAGGGACTATCTTGACTGGGGCGCCTACCGCCTTCTTGCCAGCTCGAAGGATGACCACCTCATAAGGCTCTACCTGCGGAACCCGGAGGGGGTGTTTGAGGTGCTCAGGCGCGGGAGGGAGCTGTACAGGGAGCATGGCGAGAGCTTTCCCTTTGACCCCGGCGGCAGGGACAGGTACGCCATTTTCGAGGAGTTCATAAACTATTTCTCGCTGTTTGGCGATGCAGTTTCCTCGCGGTTCCTTGATTCATACTTCCTTTTCAACTGCGTCCTGTCAGACACCTTCCCGAGGAAGCACGTGCTGGAGCTCCTCAGGACCGTCCGGTCCGCTTATTTCTCCCTGAAGCGGAGGAAGGAGCTCAGACAGGCACCAACAGACACATACGGTTATTCCTTTGATTCCAAGGAGTATGTGAAATTCCTGACTGAGGGGTTCCTGAGGGGAAGGCTGACCTGGGACGATTACAGGTCGGGGATGTCCCTGGATGGAAAGATAATAGAGGTGGAATGGGATGCCGAGAGGGCCGTGCGGGTAACGCCGATTCCTGCTGACCGGTATGTCCCGCCTGATGCGTTTGTCGGGTATTCCGACATCCGCCAGGCCATGGAAGGCTGGATTGAGGACCTGAAGGACTATGGAAGGGTGAGGCGCGTGCTTCTCGCCGGGCCTTCAGGCACGGGGAAAACGACCCTCCTCAAGGTCACACTCCGGCGCCTCGCGGAAGAGGGGTTCACGCCGGTCTACCTCCGCAGGCTCAGCGGCGCTGATCTCGACCACCTTGAATCGCTTGCCAAGAAGCTTGAGCAGTACCTTCCCGACGGTGCGCGGATTGTCACTGGGATTGATGATATTGATTCAGTCCTCTCCCCTTCCGAGCGCGAGCGCCAGAAGTGCCTCCGACAGATTGACGAGTTCCCCTACCCGCTGATAGCCACTGCCAACCCGAAAATACCCGGGAGGTGGGGCATTGAGGACGAGGCCATACTTCGCAGGTTCAGCAACATCTACCACTTCCGCGAGCCCTCAAGTGAGGAGCTCGAGGGCATTGCAAGATACCTGTCAAGAAAGTATGAGTACCCCATAACGGATGAGGAAATCAGCAGGATTGTTGACCTGAGCAAGGACAGGCCTGGCGCATACATTGACTGCCTGTTCCAGTACAAATTCTCCAACCCGGAGAGGGACTGGAGCGACATAAGCCGCCTCATTGAAAAGCACGTTCTTCCCGTTAGGGGAAGCTATCTCGGCACCCGGAGCACGTTCATAGGGTGACTCTGCCAGCATTTAAAAAGTTTGACCGCTTGGGATGCCATGGAGGGGATTTTCTATGCGCTCATGGCCGCCTTTGCTCTCGGGCTGTGGACGGTTTTCCACGACCAGGCCGCCAGTCATATAGGGAACCTTCTGGGGGCGATTCTTGTTTCACTGACCGCCGTCCTGCTGGGCGCGGCGATTTTCCTGATTCAACGCACTCCCGTTCAGTTCACGGGCAGGGGTATCCTCTATGTTGTGCTTGCGGGCGCTGCTGCCCTTGCCATCGACTTTTTTGCCCTTAAGGCTTACAGCTCTGGCACGGATGTTTCCGTGGCGGGGCCCGTGATAATAGGGGGCAGCATAGCCGTTGCATCCCTGCTGGGGTTCCTTATGGGCGAGCCCGTCACGGCAAAGAAGTTCCTGGGGGCGGTTCTGGTGGTGGCGGGCGTGGTGCTCCTTTCATAGCGCAGGGGCCGCTCTCCCTTCAGTACGGGCCTGAGCGCAGGTCTTCAAGTGCGCCTGCAAGATCATCAATTTTCACCCTTTCCTGCTCCATCCCGTCGCGCTCCCGCACCGTGACCGTCCCGTCCTTGAGGGTCTGTCCGTCCACAGTGATGCAGTAGGGCGTGCCTATGGAGTCCTGGCGGCGGTACCTGCGCCCTATGGAGCCCTTGTCATCGTAGAAGGCGCGGAACCTGAGGCGCAGCCGCTCATAAATCTCGCGGGCTTTCTCGGGCATCCCATCCCTGCTGACAAGGGGAAAAACCGCCACCTGCACGGGGGCTATTTCCGGCCTGAGGGCGAGCCACTGGCGCCCGTCCTCGCGCCACGCCGCACACAGCACCGCGAGCACGAGCCTGTCCACCCCGAAGCTGGGCTCTATGACCCACGGGTAAACCTTCTCGTCACCGTCCACCACGCTCAGCTCCCTGCCCGAGAGCCCGGCGTGCTGCTTCAGGTCGAAGTCCGTCCGGTTGGCAACACCCACCAGCTCCTTCCAGCCAAAGGGATAGCGGAACTCAATGTCCCAGGTGTCCTGAGCGTAGTGGCTCAGCTCATCCCTGGTGTGCTGCCTCAACCGGAGCATCTCTGGGGGAAGGCCCACCTTGAGCAGAAACCTGTATGACTGCTCAAGCCAGTATGCGTGAATCTCGCTCGTGTGCCCTGCGAGCTCCCTGAAGCTCATTTCCCGTGGATTCTCCTGCTCCTCCCTTGTGAGCACTTTGACCTTCAGTTCACCCAGCTCCCACTTTCCCGGTTTCTTCGGATTGAAGAAGTACTCCAGCTCCATCTGCTCGAACTCGCGGCTGCGGAACACGAAGTTCCGCGGGCTTATCTCGTTGCGGAAGGCGCGCCCCACCTGTGCCACTCCGAAGGGCAGGGTCCCGCGGCTTGCCCTGTATATCCTGAAGAAGTCCACAAATATGAGCTGCGCAGTCTCCGGGCGGAGGTATGAAACATTCCCCTCCACGGGACCGACCTGCGTGGAAAACATCAGGTTGAAATGCCGTGGTTCGACAAGCTCGCCGCCGCAGCCCGGGCACTTCAGCCCCTTTTCCCTTATCAGCCTGCTCAGCTCCTCTATCCCGAGCCCGTCTGCCCTGATTTTCAGCCTGTCCTCCACGAGGTGATCCGCCCTGACCCTCCGCCTGCACTTCCTGCATTCAACCAGCGGGTCGTGGAACGCCTTCACATGCCCGCTTGCTTCCCACACCTTGGGATGGGTGATTATGGAGCCATCCATCCCGACAACATCTTCCCTTCCAACGAAGAACCTCCACCACTCCCTCTTTATGGC
>WAMX01000034.1 GCA_015522095.1 Nanobdellati archaeon
GTCCGGGAGCTCCTCGACAGCTACAAGCCTGCTGCTGGAGGGGCGGTCGCCAAGGAGGGAGATTGTGCGCTTTATGGGGTTTTTCCCAGCGCAGATATCCGAAATGTAGTCGTCCAGCGAGTAGGAGTAGTAGTAACCGGCCGCCTTCTCAATGGAGGAGCAGGAGTACCCGGAGTTCATTGCGGCACCTATTGCGGCACCCATGGCGGCCTTCGTGCCCGTATATCCCCTCGCATCCGGGGAAAGCGCGTCGGACAGCACCCCCGCAACAATCCCCGACCCCGCGGCAATGGCAGAGGAATAAGGGCTCCCCGCAAGGAGTGACTTCACAAAGCCCGATGAGATTATGAACCGCGACAGGGATTCGAGGGAGTTCAGGGTCTTTCCGGGGCAGATTACGCGCAGGCTCCCGTACTCCAGCCTGTCTCCCAGGGATGGCGCCGCGGACGCCGCAAGCAGGGGGTCGTCCCCTGAAATCTCGTGCTCCGAGGAAAACCTGAGCGCGTTTGGCGAGCTGCAGGAAAAAGCTATGGAGAGCACGAGAGCAGCCGCGAAGATGTATTTATGCATAACGGTGATTTTAACACTCCGAGAGTTTTAAAGTTTTTATAGTCCACCTCGAGGGTGACACAGGCGGGAGCGAAGCCAAGCGCGAGGAAGTGCCCTCCCCTGAAGGTCCGGTTGCGGAACTCGTCCCACGAGAGCCCGGTCTGAACGCAGGAGTCATACGCGCTGCCGAAGGAGAGGTTTCCCTTCGAGCGCCAGTGGCTGAGATTTCCTCCCGTGGCAATCATCCTCCGGGCATCAAACTCGAAGTTGCGGGCGAGGTAGAAGGACTCGTCCGCATCCATCATCTGCCCTTGATAGGAGAGGGAAGCCCGCACAAGGGAGAGGTATGCGGCATACAGGTTCACAAGGGCGGTTGAAAGCAGGAGGAAGAGAGTCAGGGCAAACACTCCGCGGCGCATATCTGGTGCTCACCTCCTTCAAAGTACCGCCAGGTGCAGTACCTGAATCGGTAGGCGCACGCCCTGGACGGCACGCCATCCACCCACACTGCAAGGGTGCCATTTGGCCTGTAGCCATACATTGCGAGCTGGGCGGCATCCTGCGCATACACCTCGACCTCCCTGAGGACGGGAGGAGGGGACACGTCAAAGAGATAGAGCCAGTATGGCAGGAGGAGCGCAACAAGAAGCAGCTCGAGCGCGAAGAATCCCCTCATCCCATCACCATGAGAATATTGCCCGCAGCTAACTCCCTTCTTCATTGTGGGCGGTCCGCCCTCTCCAAGGGGTGACCCTGCTGCGGGCAGAATGATAACAAGTTAAAGTTTATATCCTTGCAGGTAGGGTATTGATGTGGCTGACTGGACAGAGCCGATAAGGGCGGGGAAGGAAGAGCTCACGGTCGGGAAGATAATCGGCTCTGGCGAGATTTTCGGGTTCTCGGGGGACGTGCGCACGAACTTCTGGCCCCTCAAGATAGGGGGAGAAAACGGGGCGGTGCCGCCCATACAGCCGCACCTCATACTCTTTGAAGGGGATACAATAAACTACGAGGACTTCGTGTATTCCTGGGTCTCGACATTCACGGGCACGGGCGGTCTCAAGCTCAGCGGGGTAAAGATAAATGAGAAGTTCTTTTACACAGAGGCATCCCGGCTGCACGGCGAGATGCTGCAGAAGGTCGCGCTCCAGAGAAAGGACGCAACGGAGTACCTGAAGGCGATACAGGGTCTGAAAACGGCAATAACGAACATTGAGAGTGACCTTGAGAAGCTTGATGAGCAGCTCAAGGCGTTTCAGGACGGGGACTGGCAGCAGATACGGGCAATATTCGCGGACAATTATGGCGGGCCGCAGAGGAGCTTCACGGCAATAGTGCGGAACCTCCCGATTGCGCGAATGGCGCTCACGTGGTTTTTCCGGCTTGAGGTTCCCTACCCGGACGCGGTTCCCGTGCAGGAGTTCGCGAAGCTCAAGGTGGGGGCCCTCCTTCCCGCGGGGAAGTACTCGAAGCCCGACCCTGAAAAGGTCAAGAAAATCTCCGAGAAGCTCTCAAGGCTGAAGAAGGCGATAAAAGAGGGTGCGACCAGGAACAAGAAGGCCATGATTGAAAAGATAGACGAGCTTGTCAAGGCCGAGCAGATGAATGTTGCGATTGCCCAGTTCCTCAAGAGGAAGGTGGAGGAGTTCTGGAACTGGGTGGCAAATTATGTGGAGTGGCTTGCCACAAACAGGAACCGCATATACGAGAACCTCATCCAGCAAAAGGCGAATATGAAGATGTACATGAGGTGGGCGGCAGACCACATAATGGCGGCACAGCGGCTTGAGATGGACCCTTCCATTGCCAGCGCGCTCAGCGAGTACATACACAAGGGCACGCCCCGGGAGGCCGTGATGATGGAGTATATATTTTATCCGTCGGAGGATGACAGGCCGGACATTGTCGAGGCCTGCCGGCCATGGGTGCCCATCCTCTTCACCACCTTCCTTGCCGGGCTCAATGTCGAGGTGAACACGAAGTACATGGAAGGGGCGTTTGTGCTCCACTACGGGTACACGCACAAAAAGACGCTCGAGAAGATACTGTCCCTCCTGGACTCAAACAGCAGGGACCTCATAAGCGTGATGATAAATGCGGGGGCGCTCACGGAAGACGAACTTCCCCGGCTCTTCACGCAGGAGGAGATAAACGAGCTCAAGGGGGTGGCGCAGGCGGAGGGGAAGGAAAGCCTGCACGACAGGATTGAGGATTTCTACGCGATGGTCGGCAAGGCGGTCTGGAACGCGGCATCACTCTTCGGGATATCCCTGACCAAGAAGGGGCTTCCGTGGGCGCGCCAGATTCGGGCGGCGTCCATCTCCATGGACCTCGCAATGAAGGGCATAAAGAACTTCAAGAAGGGCAACGGCATGCTCGTTCTCGAGTAAGATATATATAGTTTCCTGCCTATTTTTAGGGTGAAAAGACTCCTGCCCCTCGCTTCGGTCGAGAGGCTTGCCAGGAAGGCGGGGGCAGAGAGGGTGAGCAGGGACGCCCTTGAGGCGCTTGCCGAGCTCCTTGAGGATTATGCCAGGCGGGTGGCGGCGGGCTCCGTGAAATATGCCCGCTACGCCCGGAGATCAACCATCAAAAGGGAAGATATAGACCTATCAGCTTCAGAGTGAAACTCCTCATACTTTGCGTGGACAGGGACGATGACCTGGGCAGCAAGGCTGCCATAAGGGGCCCTGTCATCGGGCGGAAGGATGTTCTCAAGGCAGGGCTGAGTCTGATACTGAAGGACCCCTCCGAGACGGATGCGAATGCAATTTTTGCCGGAATAAAGCTGTACGACGAGCTCAAGGATGAGAAAGAAGTGGCGATTGTGACGGGGGCAAGGAATGTTGGCTACCGGAGCGACCTCGAGATAAAGAGGCAGGTTGAGGGAGTTTTGAAAAAGTTCAGGGCGGATGGGGCGATAATTGTGAGCGACGGGAAGGAGGACGAGGCAGTCCTTCCGGCCATAGAGTCGCTCGTGCCCGTCGTGAGCGTGCACAGGGTTTCCGTGCACAGCGGCGAAGAGCTGAAGGGAATGTATTACACCCTGCTGGGGTTCTTCCGGAGGGCGTCCGAAACGCCGGAAATGGCAAAGTTCGTGTTCGGGGTGCCTGCCCTCGTGGCCCTGACATATGCCTTCCTCGGGGCGCAGGGGTGGAGGGTCCTTGCAGGGCTCCTTGGCATCCTCCTGCTGATAAAGGGGTTCAATATGGAGCGCCCGGCAGGCAGGTTCGCGGGCTACCTCAAGCAGTCCTTCATAAACCTCACAACCTCCTTCTTCGTGTATCTCACGTCGCTGGTCCTCATAATCATTGCCGTTGTCAAATCGACGGGGATAACGGGCGCGGGACCCCTTGAGACCGCCGCGCTGATCACCGTCAAGACCGGCTCCCTCTACTATTACGGGGTGCTGGCAGCGCTCCTCGGGCTCGCCATAGACTCCCTGCCCGACAGGAAAAGGGCATTTGGGTTTTTGAGCATTGGTGTGGGGTTTGGAGTTCTCTTCCTTGTGCTGAGGGGGGTGAGTTCGTGGATTTTAGACCCCACTTACCCGTTGTCATACATAGTAACCACTACTGTGTTGGGTATGGTTGTTGCAACCCTCGTCAAACTATCAAGTAAATTCATAAAGTAGTTGCAACAAAACTGTTGCATACAATCTATATTTTCGGAAAAACATAATCTATTAAAACAATCCACATTTTCCTTAGTGTGCGAAAGTCAAAGGCGCAGGTGGTTCAGGACCTTTTCCTGCACGACAAGCCAGCAAAGCTGCTCATAAAGGTTAAGGAGGGAAAGGGGGAAAAATACGCGTCCGTGCTTGCAAAGGAGGTTGACTGCACCTATTCGCACTGTATAAGGATTCTGAAGGACCTCGAGAAGATGGGCTTTGTCGTGTTTGACAAGAAGGGTCGCACAAAGAAGATAAAGATAACGAAGCAGGGGGAAGACCTCGCCTTCGCCCTTGAGAATGTTGTCAGGATAATAGAGCGCTTAGAGTGATTCCGCGTACTCCGCAATCCTGTCAAGGATTTCTTCAAGCACGTAGCGCCGGAAAACCCTGAAGGCCACGGAAAGGTCCCCCTCGGCAAGCCTGTATTCTCCCCTGCCCTCAACGAGCCGCAGGGCCTTCAGGCGCTCCATATGGTAGCGGGCGGCGGACTCCGTGATATTTGCCTCTTTTGCCAGCTTAGCCAGGCTAACGGGCCCGTTTTCTTCAAGGAGGCGGGAAAAGATCACCTCAAGCGGGCTCTGGCGGTCGCCCGGACGCACAAGGCCAAGGGAAAGCAGGAAAAAGCGCAGGTTTCTCCGGCGGTCCTCTGCCGGGGGTTCGTACTTGCGAAGCGTTACCTCAAAAATTGGCGCATCCCTCATAATATTTCGCAAACCCGCGAAACTATTAAACCTTGGCTTTTTCCGCGCATAAAGGGGATTGCTCGGCAGCGCCTCCGGGAGGGCTGTTACGCGAACCGGCGAAAAACCATTTATACTTGCGTAAAATTACACTATTGCCCTGTAAAACCATGGTTTGCCAGGGTACTGGCGAAATTTCACAGAAAAAGCGAAAAATTTCGGGTGATGGGAGTGTTTGAAATCTCAGTGCGGGAAGTTCCGCTTTCGGGAATAAAGAGCCCAGAGCAGCTGGCGGCCTTTGTACTTCAGTCGCTGGGGCTGTCGGACCTCAAGGACGAGCGCGATGTCAGGCTCCTGCTTGCCTTCATGGAGAACAGGAATGGGCTGAAGGTCGAGGAGCTCATGAAGGTTGCCGGCCTCGGTCAGACCGCAACATACTCCCGCATAAGGAAGTTTCTCAGCGCCGGACTGATATACAAGGCAAAGGGATCGGTGTACAGGCTGAGGGAGCGGACCCTCAAGGACACGCTGGATTTCCGCGTCCGCAGGGAAATAGAGCGCGTCTTTGACAGCATCGTGGAGGTGGGCGAGGAGCTGGATGGCAAGGTTTCCGCCGGCAAGAAGGACTAAATCGCGCCTGAAACCACAAACAAGTTTTTTGTTTTTTCAATAAGTTATTTCAAGAAAAAACTAAAAACATATACTGAAAAATATAATCAGGAGGGCAGGGTTTGCAGAAATCCCTGAAAATGTAGTAACCCCGGAGGGGCAAGATGTGGCCCCGGAAAGCCCCGTGGTGTAGCGGTCAAGCATCCAGGACTTTGGATCCTGGGACCCCGGTTCAAATCCGGGCGGGGCTACTCTTCTCGCACCGCGCGTCCTCCGCCCCTTAAAACAACATATTCGAATTACCAAAAACTTTTTATTTTGCTCAATTGCCCTCATTAATATGCCTGTTGCCCTCACTAACATCAAATCATCTCCATTATGATGCCCGAATGAGCTCAAAGGAGCTCAATGAGCTCAATGCAAAAATAACATCAATAACAAATAAGGTTAATGAAGCTCAAGAAACCGCAAAGGAGCTCATTAATATTAGTGATAAGCGTAACTCCTGCAGTGAAAAAGCGAAAGAGAGTGTGGAGTGGTAATGGATTACTTATAAATGGGGGCATTTTGTGAGGGTTGTGGGGTCCCCGGAAAGTGAAAGCGGTCAGGAGAATGCGGAAAATGTGAGAGGGATCGGGCGTTTTGTGAGGGCCTTCGGGCTTGAAAAGCTGACAGAAGTGCAAAAAGTGAGCATTCCGCGCATAATTGAGAGGGAGGAATGCCTGATAGTTGCGGAAACGGGGAGCGGCAAAACGGAAGCTGTGATGATTCCACTGATGAAAATGATGGGAAAGCCCATTTCCTGCCTTTATATAACACCTCTGCGCGCCCTGAACAGGGATATGCTCTCCCGGCTCAAGAAAGCCGCTGAAACGCTCGGATATCGCGCAGAAGTCCGCCACGGGGACACCAGCCCCCGCATACGCAGGGAACAGCTCCTTGAACCCCCTGAAATTTTGATAACCACTCCAGAAACGCTGCAGGCAATAATTGTCGCCCCGCGGTTCAGGGAACACCTGCGGAATGTGAAGTTTGTGGTCATTGATGAGATTCACGAATTGCTCGACAGCAAGCGCGGTTCACAGCTCATATGCGGGCTGGCCCGGCTGCGGAGGCTTGCGAAATTCAGGCAGTACGGCCTCTCTGCCACCATCTCCGAGCCACACAGGGTCGGGGAGTATTTCTGGGAAAAGCAGCCCACATTAATTGAGGTCAAAAACGTCAAAAAGAAGGAGGCAGTGGTCGAGGTCCCCCGGCCATCAAAGGAGGACGTGGGGAAGGACCTCCCCGTCGGCACTGCCGCCAAGCTGAGGCGGGTCCACGAGCTCCTCCATAACTCCAACACCCTGCTCTTCACAAACACAAGGAGCACGGCAGAGGTTCTGACCGCAAAGCTCTCAAAGTTCATTGATGTGAACATACATCACGGGAGCCTGAGCAAGGAACACAGGGAATCCGTGGAAAAGCGTTTCAAGTCCGGCGAGATAAGCAAGATAATTTCCACGAGCTCGCTCGAGCTCGGAATAGACATCGGACACATCGAGCAGGTTGTGCAGTACGGCTCACCCCGGCGGGCGGATTCATTCACACAGCGCCTCGGCAGGAGCGGGCACAGCATGCACATGGTTTCAAAGGGGATCATCATATGTGACCTCATTGAGGCACCTGAGAGTGCGGTCATTGCGCGGAGGGCGCTCGAGGGAAGGCTGGAGAGGGTTCGATTCCCGGAGGCCCCCCTGGACGTGCTTGCCCACCAGCTGGTCGGGCTCTCCCTTGAGGAGAGGGAGGTTGACATCGGGGAAGCGTACGGGCTGTTCAGGAAGACCGCGCCCTTCAGGAGCCTCACCAGGAAGGAGTTCATTGAAGTTGCCAGGCTTATGGAGTCCTTCGGATACCTGCGGATTATGGAGGGGTGGCTGCACAGGAGGAAGTCTGCCTGGAAGTACTACTACGAAAACATAAGCACCATCCCTGACGAGCGGAAATTCTCGCTCATTGACAGTGCAACCGGGAAGAGGGTTGCGAGCCTTGATGCCGACTTTGTGAATGACCTTTCACCGGGAAGCCAGTTTGTCGTGGCGGGGAGCGCGTGGACCCTGCTGAACGTGGAGGGGGACAGGCTGTACTGCGCGCCAGCAGGAGAATCGGAGGAGGTGGCAACCTGGTCCGGGGAGCTGATACCTGTGGAGTTTGAGGTTGCTCAGGAAATCCCAGACGCTATAAACTTCCCGGAGAGGTTCCCGTACGAAAGCGGCACCGCGGAACTCGTGAAGAGGCTCGGAAAGTATGACCGCTCAATCAGGGTGGAGCGCTGGGGCAGATACACGGTGGTTATAACCTGGGCGGGGAGCAGGGTGAACAATGTGCTCGCCCACATCGTGGGGTCATACCTCTCCCTCAGGGCGGGGAGCTCAATTGGCATCAGGAGCGACCAGCTCGGGCTTGTCGTGAAATGGGACAGTGATGAGGTGGAGCGCGTGATGGGGAAGATTGCGCCGGAAAACCTTGAAAAGTCCGTCATCAAAAGCATAAAATACGCGCCAAAATTCAAAAAGCATTTCAGGGCGGTTGCAGTGCGGTTCGGCGCCCTCGAACGGGGGGCGCTTGCGGAGCGCGGTGTGCTGAAGCTCTGGGAGGGAAGCGTGATAGAGAGGGAAGCCATCAGAGAATTCCTCCACAGCAAGATGGACTTTGAGAACACCCGCAGGCTGCTCTCATCGGCAGAGATGGTGAGGGCAGAGCAGTCGCGCATAGGGCGCTATATGCTCGAGAAGTTCCACCCGGAGGTCTTCGAGGCGGAGCGCCCGAAGAAACAGATAATAAGCGCCCTGAAGGCGCGGCTTGAGGGAACCAGGCTCAAAATTTCCTGCATGTACTGCAAAACATATCTCGGAAGGTTCCAGCCGGAGCACGCCCCGGAGCGCTGTCCCCTCTGCGGGTCAGTCATGCTCGGGGTCCTTCACAACCCGGAGCTCCTGAAAAAGAAGGAAAAAACCGTCAGGGAGAAGAGGGAGCTTGAGAATGCGCGGCTGTCCGCGCAGCTCTTTGCGGACCACGGAAGGCTCGCGCTGATCATTCAGGCGGGCAAGGGCATAGGGCCCAACACTGCCGCCCGCATAATCCGCACCTGCAAAAACACCGAGGAAATGCTCTACAGGGTGTATGAGCTCGAAAAGCAGTATGCCCGCACAAAGCCTTTCTGGTAAAGGGAACTGTTTTTGTTGTGGTATTGGAAGGGTATTGCATCATTAAAGTGTTGCGAAACAATCAAAGAAAACAAAGAATTAAGAAATAATTCCGTACCTAAATACGTAAATCGGCTGGAAGCACAACTAAACAACTGCAGGTGAAGCACAAAGGAAGGAAATAAAAGATAGAATGCAATCAGTTCATGAGGTGCAGAATGGCTTCAGCAACATCTCCGTGCTCTTTGAGCGCCTTTTTCGCCTCTTCCATAGAACATCCTGTCTTTTCGACTATAAGCTTCAAATCTTCCGTTTCATCATCTTTCTCGACGGAGAAATTGCCGATAACCTGAAATATTTTGTTTCCCATCATATTCGCTTCCACGACCTGAGGGGAGTCAAAAACCCACCTCTCAGATCCAAAATCGAAGATGACCTTCGCGGGAGAAAGCTGTTTGGTCTTGAGCTGCTTTGCAAGGGCGCGCATATCCATAAAAAAAGAAAAAAGAGGTGTTTAAAGGTCTGCCGCTTTCAGAGTCTTCCTGCCGTTTGCATCGGCCCTTGTGGCGGCCTTGCTGAGAAGCTCCTCAACAGCAGCCTCAAGAGCATCGTAGAACTCTCCACTGACCCTCATGTCCCTTCTCTTCGCAAATTCCCTAACTTCACTCTTCTTCACGTAAGCCATGAAACCCCCAAAAACGGAAGAATATATGCTTTTCCGTTACATTTTTATACCCTCAATTAAACTTCTGAAGTGGTCAAGACTTCTCATCCGTGGAAAAAGGTCAGGGGCAGGAAGAGCCGCTGGAAGTGGCGCAAGAAGAAAATGCGCCGCCTCAAGCGCCTCCGCCGGAAGATGAAAAAGTGATGCTCCACCTGAGCTCCTTCTCTTTTACAATCTCCCTCAGCAGGGCAGTCGCGTAGCTGCCGCGCGGGAGAAAGAAGCGGAAGCCCCGGGACCAGAGGGGTTTTATGAAGAGGGGGCGCCGGGTCCCCGTGCCCGGAAAGTCGGAAAGCTCAAGCCCCTCTTCCTCGAGGACCTTCCGCTCGAGCTCGCCCTGCCTGCCGCCGGCGAAGCTCATCTTCTTCCCGAAGATGGGACCCGTCGGACCGTGGCGGGACATAATGTCCCCTTCCACTGGCTCGGGGTGCTCGAGGCGGAGGGAAAGGACCCTGTTGAAAAGGTACGAGACATAGGCGTCCTCCATAAGCTGGAAGTACCTTCTCTCGAGGGGGATGGACTGCTCGCGCATCATCCTTAATGCTCGCTCCCGTTCACCGCTTATCAGCAGCCTGCCAATGATGTGGTTGTTTGTTGAGAAGCGCTGGGGGCCGAAGAAGTTCGGGAAGGACTCAACAAAAGGAGGAGTCACGTCCGCCTCTATTGAAAACCAGTTTCCGAGAAGGTTGCCCCTCTTGAGCTTCTTCGAGGAGCGCCGGACAAGGAGGGCACGGAATCCCCTGCCAGCAGGAGGAATGGGGCCGGGTGATGAGAACCACTGGACCGTGCGGGCATTCTTGTCCTTCAGGCCTGCATACCCCACGTCCCTGTAAGAAATCCGCCCATAGCGGGCGATTTCCTTGGCGACGGAAATGGTGTTCCGGTTAATCTTTTCCACCAGCGCCCAGTTGTGCTGCCCCTCCCCTGTTGGAAGGAACTTCGGCACCTCAAAGACCTCGAACCACGTCACGGTCAGCGGCACGCCCCTGCCGCGCGTGAGGTATCCTTCAGCCCCCGGAATTTCCACATAAAGGGAAGTAAAACAATATTAAAAGGGAGCTGTAGGTTAAGCGTGGAGTATGGGGAAGAATTGATTGAGAAGGTCAAAAAAGTGTATGATGTCGCGAAGGCCGCCCGGAAGAAGAAGCTTGACCCCGCACCAAGGGTCGAGATCCTGCTCGCAACGGAACTCGCGGGGCGCGTGGAGGGGCTTGTCAGTGTTGTCGTGCCCGAGCTCAGCGGCTCGGGGCTGAGGGAACGGATACTCAAGCTTGAGGAGGAGTACGGGAAGGGCAACGAGGAAATAGGTTTCATCATAGCGGAGGAGGTTGCAAGCGGGCGGTTCCACCCATTTGACAGCGTGGAGAGGGCAATAGAAGCGGGGCTCAGGGTTGGGATTGCATACTGGACTCTGGGCGTGACCACCGCACCCCTCGAGGGACTCACCCACATAGCCATCAAGAACAGGCTTGATGGGAAAAAATATCTATCAATCTACCTCGCAGGGCCTATAAGGAGTGCAGGGGGGACAACCAACGCCATGCTCGTGATGCTGGCGGACTTCCTGAGAAAGAAGTTCGGCATTGGCGAGTATGACCCGACCCACCAGGAAATTGAGCGCTACTTCCTCGAGGTTGAAAGCTACCACAGGAGGGTCACCCGCCTCCAGTACATGCCGAGCGCCGGGGAGCTGAAGTTTGCCGTCAGGAATATACCTGTGGAGGTGAATGGAGAGCCAACTGAGAGGATAGAGGTGCTCGCATACAAGGACCTGCCGCGCGTCGAGACCAACCAGATAAGGGGCGGTATGGTGCTGACGCTCAGCAATGTGTGCCTGAAGGCATCGAAGCTCGTGAAGAGGATGAAGAAGTTCGGAGAGAAGTATGACCTCACGAACTGGTCCTGGCTGGAGGAGCTCAAGAAAAAGAAGGCCGCAAAATCGGAAGGCGGGGAGAAGAAGACAGCCACATACATAGCAGAGATACCCGGAGGGAGGCCGGTCTTCAGCTACCCCGGGGAAGTTGGGGGATTCAGGCTCAGGTACGGGCGCGCCAGGAACACGGGCTTTGCAGCCATAGGCATCCATCCCGCCACCATGGCAATCCTTGACGACTTCATCGCGGTGGGGACGCAGCTGAAGCTCGAGCTCCCGGGGAAGGCGGGGGCGGCCGCGCCCGTGGACAGCATAGAGGGTCCCATAGTCAGGCTGAAGGACAGGAGTGTTGTTCGCGTGTCAAGTGAGTTTGAGGCAAAAAAGCTCAGGAAGGACGTGGAGAAGATACTGTACCTCGGGGACATCCTGATAACATACGGGGAGTTCCTCACGAACGGCCACAGGCTCGAGCAGCCGGCATGGTGCGAGGAGTGGTGGCTCGAAGAGGTGAGGCAGCACATCCCTGACTTCTCAGGGACGGATGTGGGCTTCGAGGAGGCTGTGGAAATAAGCAAAAAGACGGGCGTCCCCCTCCACCCGAAGTACACATACTTTTGGGAGAATGTGTCGGGAGAGGATGTGAGGAAGCTGCAGAATGCGCTGGAGGGTGAGCTGTCGGACGTGAAGGACATCCTCGAGGCCCTTGGAGTGGAGCACTTCATGGAAGGGGGAAAGGTTGCCCTCAAGGAGCTTGACAGGAAGATTCTCTCGCTCGTGCTCTCGAAGAAACCGGAGGGGGCCCACGAAAGCGGGATAGATGCCGTGAATGCGTGCTCGCCCGTGAAGATACGCCGCAAGGCAGGAAGGTAGGTGGGGGCCCGGATGGGGCGGCCCGAAAAGGCAGAGAGGCGGCTGATGACTGGGAAGCCACACGTCCTCTTCCCCGCCGGAAGGACGGAGCGTATGAGGAACATTGTGGAGGCGCTCAGGGAGGGTCTGACGGCCGAGCTCTCAATCCGCGTCTGCAAAAACTGCGGGAAGAGGGGGTATTACATCAGGTGCGACAGGTGCGGGGGAGACACCGAGCAGAGGAGGATATGTGCAAAGTGCGGGGCCATAAGCACGAAGGATGAGCACTGCGGCATGA
>WAMX01000035.1 GCA_015522095.1 Nanobdellati archaeon
CAGTTTCTCTATCTTGCCCCTCGCATCCTCTGGCGGGAGGAGGAGGCTCCTGTCCGCCCTCGCCTCCACGCGCAGCTTGACTTCCCTGGCAACCTCGCGGAGATAGTCGGGCGCATTCAGGAAGAAATCGAAGTTCTTTGTGAATATCACTACATTTGCGGCTTCAAAGCTGCTCTCCCCCACATCCGCCTTGCTGGGCAGCAGAGAGAGAACTCTCTCCAAAACATCCTTTCCTGCCAAACTCAACACCTTACTCTATTTCGCGGTAGCCGTTCTTGTCGATAACGGCGATTATAATGCGCCTTCCGCCCGTGTACACATCGCGCTGGATGGCAGCACCTATGGCATTCTTTGCCAGCTCTGCCGCCTCCTTCTCGGACAGGTCCTCCCTGTACTGGCTCTCAAGCACACCCATTGCAAGGGGCGAGCCCGAGCCGGTGGCAAAGTATTTTTCTCCCTGCCCGATGCCCCCGAGCGGGTCGATGGAGTAGAGCTGTGGTCCGTTGTCGTAGCCGCCAATCACCATGGCGGTTATCATGGGGAAATACCTGTTGGAATGGAGCACGTTGCTCAGCAGGGTAACCATGCTCTTCGTCGTCACGCCGCCATTGCCCATCTCGTAGAGGCGCGCCTCCACCCTCAGGAGCCGCAGTATGAACTGTATGTCCCCGACGACGCCCGCCGTGGTTATGGCTATGTGGTCCGTGACGGGGTGGACCTTGCGCTCGAACCTGCTCTCCACGTAGGCGGAGGTGCTCTGCGAGTCCGCCGCGAGCAGCACGCCGTCCTTGTATACCATTCCGAGTGTTGTGGTGCCCGTTTTCAGGGCTTTGAACTTTTTATCTGCATCCAATTCTATCACCAGAATACTATGGACTCAACGGGGGGTTTAAATAATTTTTCAATTACTTCATATCGTACACTGCAAGGCTTATTATCTTGCCGCGCGTCGCCTCCACCACGGCCTCCACGCTCAGCGGCTTCTCGCGCTTGAAGAAGTTTGTGAGCGGCCAGTTCTTGAGCACGACGTGCCAGACGGGCGCCTGGTACGTGTCATCAAACACCACGAAGTCCATGGAATAGACTCGCAGGTGCCGCGCCTTCTTGAGCGCCTTCTCCATGCGCGGGCTTCCCTCCAGCAGCTTCAGCACCTCCCCATCCGTGAGGAACTTTACCTGCCTGGCAAACGCCTCCTCCTCGCTCATATCTCCCATTTCCTTCGAGAGGTCTGTCACATTCTTTGAAAATTTCCCCTTCTCGTAGCTGACCTCGACCTGCTTGGGCTTCCCCCCGTCAACGAGCAGGAACATGAACTCCGCCATGTCCACCTGCTCGTCCTTCTCAACCGTGCGGTGCCACGAAGCAGAGAGGCTCATTATCGTGCCTGCTTCCCCCGAGAACTCCAGCGCCTTTGCAGGCTCAATTACGGTTTTTGTCAGCCTTGTGTCTATTTTTCTGTCCAGCACCTTTCCCACCCCCAAGCTTCTTCCTCAGCTCGTCCATCTCCTCCTTCGGTAACGCACGCTTGTTGTCCATATCGGGAACCACGCCCATCAAATCGTGCTCGTACCGGGGCACAACATGGACAAACGCGTGCTTTATGATGCTTTCTGCAACTATTATGTTCACGAAATCTGCGCCCAGCTTCTTCTTCATGCGGAGCCCCATCTCCCTTGCAACTCTCATAATCTCGAGGAACTCCTCCTCCTTCAGGTCAAACACGTCCCTGACGTGCCTGTCTGTGGCGACTATCACATGCCCTTCTGTGACGGGGAAGGCATCGAGGAAGGCCGTGACGCCCCTGCCCCTGTGGACCTGCCAGCCCTTCTCCTCGCCCTTGATGATCTTGCAGAATATGCAGTCACTCATACCGGGATTAATCGCAATTAGTAATTAAGCTTTAGGCAGCCACCTGCTCAGCCGCTTCATTGCCCCCAGCTTCTCTTTCCTCTCGAGCTCCGATGCCTCAAGAATCTCCTCCAGCACCCGTATGCTGCGGTCATACTGCTCCCTGTCCACGGGATGCGGAACCCCGTCCTTTCCCCCATGCGCGAAGGAGTAGCGCACGGGGTCGCGGCGGCTCACCTTCCTGCGGTATATGAGCTCCGCCAGCAGCGCCAGTGCCCGCATCCCGGAGGGGCTTGCTCTCTCCATCAGCTGCTCGAAGCCTTCAGGGGGGTCCTCACTGAATGAGAGCAGGCTCCGGTATGCGCGTGTGCTGAACCAGTGGCTCCGCGGGAAGCGGATGTACTCCCCCGACAGGGTTGCCTGTCCCGTGAATGCGTGCCCGTATCTCCTTACCTCTCCCGCAAGCTCCACCATCAATGCCCTTTCCTCCCTGCTTTCCCTTGCGACTGTGTTGATGACCTCGCCGCGCGTGTCGCAGACCACCGCCCTGTTTGGCTCCTCATCGAACCTCTCCACCATGCTCAGGTGGTAGCGCCTCGCCCAGCTTCCCTTCATCCCCTGCTGCACGACCGTCCACCTGCCCCTGCCGTCAAACACCATGGCATGGTGGTAAAGTGAGAACCCGTCAATGAGCCCGACAGTGTCTGCCCTTGCGCTCATCCTGCTTGCCCTCTTCAGCCTCTCAATTTTCCGGCTGCTGAGCCCCAGCTCCTCTCCCCTCTGCTCTATCTCTCCGGGGAGCTGCCTGAACTGCCCCTTTCCCCCGACGACCGCAAGCCCGGGAAGCCCCGCCTCCTTCAGGGCCCCCATTGTCACGGTGGTCGTGCCCGAGCTGTGCCAGTCAAACCCGAGCACGCAGCTCAGCGCCTGGAACCACCATGGGTCGGAAAGCCTCTCGAGAAAATCGCGTGCCCCGAACTCTTCCAGCAGCAGGCCGCCCAGCGCCCTTGAGAGCCTCACCATCCGGGAGAACAGCCAGGGGGGTGCCCTGCCGCTGTGCAGGGGGAGGTCCACCATCACACTTATTTTATTTCAGGGGGCGTTAATGGTTTGTGATAGCGAAGGGCCGGCATGCCACTGTCCTCCTTTCGGGAAAGCTTGCCGTGAAGGTCTTCCGCAGGGGGCTTGAGCGGAACGCGGAGAAGGAGATGCGCTACCTCAAGCAGCTCGAGCCCTACGGGATTGCCCCGAGGCCGCTTTTCCTGCGCGGGAGGGTGCTTGTGATGGAAAGGATAGAGGGCAGGCCGGTTCGCGATATGAGCCCGCAGGAGGTGCGCCAGCACGCTCCCGGTTTCCTCAGGGCGCTTGCCCTGCTGGACCGGCTCGGCATAAAGAAGGAGGAGAGCCACCGCCCGGGCAAGCATTTCTTCTGGACGTGCCGCGGCCCGCGGCTGATTGACTTTGAGCGCGCCCACGAGGGGACGGGGAACGTAACGCAGTTCCTGGCATTTCTCAGGCATTACTTTCCCGGAATAGAGCGGCTTGGCAGGGCATACAAGAAAACGGGCGACCTCCAGCCGCTGCTGGATTTCATTCTTTCCAGCTGACCTCCGGCTTTGCCAGCTCAAGCTTCCCGATTATTCCGAACTTCAGCGCCATCTCGTAGCCGAAGAGGCGCTCCTCTCCCGGCATCATCTTGCCGAGCTCCCATATCAGCTCAACTCCCCTCTCCGTCTTCCTTGCCTTTGCCTTGATTATGCGCGCCTTTGAAACGGATGCGATGGAGGGCACTATTTCCCTCACCACGACATCCTCGAGCGGGCCATCGGAAGAATTCACGACGGAGAGCTCCACCCTTATGTGGGTGCGACCGTCCTTGCCCTCAACATATTTGACATCCTTGCGGACCTCGATGGGCTCCGGCTTCTGAATTATGAGCACTATGGCAATGGCGAGCAGCACGCCGATTATGCTGTAGGGTATGTAGTCCACGGTGTATGTCGCGATGGTCTTTGTCTCGCCCGGTGCCACCGCGACACTCCACCTGAGGATGTAGCTTGTGCCGTCCCTCTCAATCTCCGGAGCGGGGGACGCGTCAATTATCGGCCTCTCGAAGGCACTTATGTGCTTCTCAACCACCTTCTGCGCTGGCACATTGCCCTTGTTCTGGGCGGTGAGCACCACCTTCTTCCCGAGCAGCCTCTTCTGGACCTCCTCGTTGACCTCGACATTCTCAACCCTGATGACCCTGACGACCGTCGTGTTTGCAATGTTCTTCCCCACGACATATGCGCGAATGGTGTAATTTCCCGCCTCCTGTCCGGGGGGTATCTCAATCTTGAAATTCTTCTCCTCCGCGTCCAGCGTTCCGCTCGTCTGATAGACCGGCCCGTCCTCCGAGAGGAGCGAAATCTCCACGGTTGCGGGCAGGAGGTCCTTGCTTGCCCTGACACCGAGCAGGATTGTCGAGGCAGGCGGCGTCTCGGGGTCCGAGCTTATTATGAAGGTGCTTTCTTTCTCCGGGGTGGCCGGCGGCTCCTCTTCAGCGGGCCCCTTCACATTTATCAGGACATTCCCGTCCCAGAGCGACTTTCCGTCAATGCGGGCGCTTACGGTGTAAAGGTAGCTCCCAGATCTTGCGCTGCTGCTGAATCCTATTGTTCGCGAGCCCCTCTGCCCGGGGGAAAGCCTCAATATGTTGTTGAATGGCAGAATCCACGTGATATCGCCCGTTATCGCGAGCTTGACGTCGACCGTTTCAGTCCCCGTGTTGGTTATGGAAACCGTGAAGTTAGTGCTGTTGCCCTTGTAGACGGTGATGGAGCCGGGAGATATTGTGCCTTCAAGGCTCGCAGAAAACCCCGCAGCGAGGACCAGCAGGGCAACCAGCAGCTTGCGCATCACACCACCTAAATCCGGTTGGCTATGTAGTAGCCCGCCCTCTTCTGTTTGGCAATCCTTTTCACGACCTTCTTCTTAAGGAGCTCGCTGAGTCCGCTGTTTACCTGCCCCTTTCCCATCTTTGCCTTTTCCATTATCTGATCAGCGCTTTTTGTCCTGTCCTCACCAACTGCGCCGAGAACTTCCAGCGCATCATAAACCTTCCTTGCCATTGGGCTCAGCTCTACCATCCCATACACCTGGAAGGCTAAGTTTTGCGGATTTATAAATCTGCGTGGACGCAACCTTTTTAATCCCTTATTTTTCACGCTCGCATGGGTAATATTCGTCCAAGATTCATAAAAAGGGCTGCGGAGCGCCTCGTGCGTGACTATCCCGAGCGCTTCAAGCCCGATTTCGAGCACAATAAGAGGGCCGTCAGCGAGCTTCTCATACTGCCCAGCAAGAGGCTCCGAAACCTCGTGGCGGGCTACCTCACTTCCCTTGTGAAGAGAATGGAATGATTTTTTAACCACAAGCGCTCTCAGCTTCTGTGGCCCCAGTCATCTAGTCCGGCCAAGGATGCAGGCCTTTCAAGCCTGTAACGCGGGTTCGAATCCCGCCTGGGGCAAGCTTCTTCCCCATGCGGACGGCCTTACCCGCGAAGTGCGAGCCTGACCTTCCACTCCACAGCCTTTTTCATCACTGCCGGAATCCTCCCCCCGAACGCAAGTCCCCTGTACGCGAATATCCCGTTCTTGCTTCCCAGGCTCACGAGCGTTGCCCTCTCCCTGCTCCTGTACTCCCTGGGAGGGGCTCTGCGTTCAAGGGCCAGGATATTCCTCGAGGCGACACTTGCATGCAGGAACGCGTTCTGGGCGCTCTTGTCCTCGCGTATGTCCGTGACATCCCCAACCGCGAATATGTTCTCAAATCCCCTGACCCTGAGGTGGCCGTCCACCCTTACGAACCCCTTTTCATCGAGCGCCTTCCGGAGCCGCCCCTTTATGCAGGCCGTGTTTGGCACGGTGCCCGTGCAGGACACGCACCTCTTCACGTCCGCCCTTTCCCCAAGCACAACCTCCACACCCTGCGCCCTGAGAAACCTCTCCGCGAGCCCGGATGCCCTCTCGGGCAGGGTATGGAGCAGCCTTTCCCGGGAGTGGATGAGCCGCACCTTTTTTCCAATCTCTGCAAGCCCCGCCGCCACCTCAACCCCCACATATCCCCCTCCTGCAACAGCCACCTCCTCTCCCAGCTCCTCAACGAGCTTCCACACATCCTCCCTGCACTTTACGGCCATTCCTCCCCTTTTTGGTCCCGCTCCCGTCGCCACAACAAGGGCGTCAAAATCCAGCCGCTCTCCGTTCATCCTCACGTGATCGTGGAACACCCTTGCCCTGCCCACGACAAGCCTTCCTTCTGTCAGGTATTCCCTGTGGGGAATCTGTATCTCCTTGCCGGGATTTACTATCAGCTCCGGCAGGGCGGGCGTGTACTCGAAGCAGGGCTTTGTGTCCACGAGCGTTACGTCGCACCTGCCCTGCAGGCTCTTTGCAACCCTTGCCCCTCCAAATCCTCCCCCAACCACAACCACTTTCACAGCGTTAACAATTCGCCCGCTTTAAATTCCATTCCCCTTGAAACCGCCAGCGGACCGGAGGCAGAATGCACGCGTGCCGTCGCCGACTAGGGGTTGCACCCCCTTGCGCAACTGACTCCGTCGCTGCGCCCCTGCCACGCAGTGGCGTGGGACCCCCGCAAGGCGTCCTTCGGACACCTTCTTTTTGGTCAATCG
>WAMX01000036.1 GCA_015522095.1 Nanobdellati archaeon
CTCCAGGGCTGCCCTGAGCCCGTCCGTGCTCCGCGCCTCCCGCCCGTTGAGCGACACTATTACCTCACCCGCGCTGATTGCCGGGTTGCTGGAGTTCAGGACCCGGAGCCCTGCCGGCTCGACCACAAGGGCCGCCACCTTTCCCGCGGGGAGCAGCAGGGCAAGGCTCAGGCGGGCGAGCAGGAAGTTCCCCATCGACCCGGCCGCGAATATCCGCATCTTCTGCAGCCTGCTCTTCTTCTTCAGCTTCTCCTCATCGAGCTCCACGCCCGCCGCGGGGATGAAGAGGAAGAGTATGAATGCCGCATACTTTGGCTTCAGCCCCTCGGCGGCCGCCACTATCCCGTGCATCCCCTCGTGGAACGCCGCCAGGAAGAATATCACAATCAGCCCCTCGAGCAGGGGGATGTACACGGGCGATCCCGGAACCTTCACGCCGGGAATTACAACCCCTATCTGTGCGGGCCCGCCCATTGCCACCTCGATGGCGCCCCTGAAGAGGAACGCGCCCGCCACGACCATTCCCACCATTCCCACGAGCACGGATATGCTCCCGAGCGCCCGGACCGCCCGCTCGTGCTTCCGGCCAAAGCCGTGCATCCACTCTGCCGGCCGCTCGAACTGCAGCATCAGCATGGGAAAATGGAACTCAAGTTTCACCCTATGCCCATCGACAACCATTTTTAACTACTTTGATTCAGAACTGTGTGAGACTCCTTGCACTCCTCCTGGTTCTCTCCCCGGTCGCCGCCGCCACGGAGATTTCCCTTCACCACTTCCTTGACGCGGACGGCTCCCGGACCGTCGTGCAGTACTCCCTCTATTCTGAGAATGAGGGTTACTACCTCCCCAAGCAGGAGCTCTGGTTCACGGTGCCGGAGTTCTTCACGGTGCTCGATGTCAATGATGGATACAGGACCCTCCAGCACTCCCTTGACGGCGACCGCCTGAGGTTCACGACGCGGCGCGATGTCAACTATGGAGAGATATACCGCATAAACATCACCTTCCTCCCCGGCCGCCCCAACCCCGTCCTCTACGGTGATCGCGCGTACTTCTACGACCCCTTTGCGTGGCTCTCTTCCGACTACGCCCTTGACTATCCCGATGACTGGGAGCTTGTTGATGTCCTCCGGGGAAATTCCTCCCGCCTCTTCATCTTTCGGATTCCCTTCACTCCCTTCACCAATTACACCTCCCGCACCTACAACATAACAATTGGCGGCAACGAGTTCCGCATAATCCGCATAGCCTCCGCATTCTCCCGCTCGTATTTCGAGCTTGCCCGGCTCTTCAATGCAAGCACCCAGCAGCTCCGGATAATCTCCCGCCCCCCTGACTACTTCCCCGATCCCTTCAGCACCCTTGCGTGGTTTGATCCCTCAAAGGGCGTGGTCGAGTACAACCTCATCATAACCATGCGTAATGATTCCGTCATGCTCCAGACCCTGCTCCACGAGGCCGTCCATGCCCTTTCTGCCGAGCGCCTCCCCGGCGCGTCCTGCCCGTGGTTTTCAGAGGGCCTTGCGGAATACCTTGCCCTGAACATGTCCGGCAGGTACTTTGACTACACTTCCCTCGTGGAGGGCATGGAGGAGAACGCCCACTGCAAGGGGTGCAACAACTCCCGCACCGACTACGATCGCGGCTACCTTTTCTTTGCAAATGCCGGCTGCTCCTTTCCCTGCCTCTTTTCATTCTGGGAGGGAGGCGGGTGCGACGAGGTGGCAGCCACGGTCCAGCTCTGCTGCCCCAACTCCTCCAGCGCCTTCCGCACGGCCTGGCTCTTCCACGTTCCCGATCCATCTTTACAGAGGCTGGGCGATGCACTGCAGGACTGCCCCCCCTCCGAGCTTTCAGGGGCCGTGCACAGGGCCGTGGAAGCTGGGGACGCCGAAGCTGTGAGGTCCCTGTGTGCCGGGCTTTCCCGCCTCCGCGAGCTTGCCAACACCTCCTCGAAGCTCCCCTTCTACGAGGATGCCCTCCAGACGGGCGACATTGAGGGCAACCTCCAGCAGCTCCTGCACTTTGACAGGTTCCAGTCCCTGCGCCGCGTGGCGGACTCGCTCCGCTGCGCCCGCTCCTATCCCGATACGCCCTACGAGGGCGCGCTCTTCCTTGAGGAAAACCTCCCCCTCTGGGAGAAACAGGAGCTCGAGCTGAACTCAACCTTCGAGGAGCTTGCCGGCTTCCCCTCCTACCTGGACCGCGCCCGCCCCCTCTTCGAGGAGTGCAGGCTTGAGGAGCTCAGGAGCCTCCTGTCCTCCGCCCGGCAGTGCGCCACCTTCCGGGAGAAGTGGGGTCCCCTCGCACCCCTGCTCAATATCTTCCTGCGCCGCTGCCCATAGCCTTTTAAATTTTAGTTACCTAAGTTTACCAAATGGCAATTGGCGAACTGCTTGAGGTGCTGGGAAACTCCACGCGGCGCGAGATACTTTTCCTCCTGTCCGAGCGCCCCCGCTTTGTCAGCGAGCTCGCGGACCGGCTCCACATCGGCCGGAAGGCCATAATCGACCACCTCCGCATGCTCGAGCGCGCGGGGCTTGTTGAGTCCGTTCAGAAGCCCCTCAGCCAGGGCAGGCCGAGGAAGTACTACGAGATAAGGAAGGAGCTCTTCATAAACCTCTCAATAGCCCCTGGATTTGTGGATTTTTCCAATATAAGTGACGAGCACGACATAGAGGAGCTGGACCAGCTCGACCTTGAGCTTGATGAGCTCGAGGCGGTTCCTGAGGTGGAGCGGAGGATAACCCTCAGCTACATCATCAACAAGCTTGAGAAGGAGCTTGAGGAGACCGAGGCCCGCTGGGTTAAGATGCAGAAGCTCCTGAACCGCGCGCGGAAGCTTATGAACTATTAAATAGCCCTGCCTGCTTATTTTTCAGTGAAGAAATGCAGGCTCTGCCACCCGCGCGAAATCCTTTTCAGCACGGAAACCAGCCACGTGATTGAAGGTGATCCCCACCACCACGGGCACCTCCTTGTCGTCTGGAAGGAGCACGTCGAGGAGGTCACCGAGCTTTCTCCCGGGGATTTCCTGAGGTTCAGCGCGGACCTCCACTCAGCAGCGCTGATTGCCCGTGCAGTTTTCCGCCCCGACAGGCTCAACTATGCGCTCTTCGGAAACTGGGTTCCCCACATCCACTGGCACATATACCCCCGCTACAGGACGGATATTGACTGGTCCCAGCCACCCCTCATACCCTGGAAGGTCCGGGGGAAGCTGACCGCCCCGCCGTCCGAGCTCCCCGAGCCTAGCCCGATTTCAGGGGAGGAGCGCGCCCTCATCCGGAACCTGGCCAGAGCTTTTAAGTAAATTTTTGTAACTAAACACGAAAACTATTTAATTGCACGATACCACATAAGTCTTGCCGTAGTGATATGGCGGCGCCAGCCCTGAAAGGGGGTGTTAGCCCCTAAGATGAGGGAGCTGGTCTCAAACTACGGCATAAAATGACTTCCGTATCCGCGAAGATACGGGAGGAAGAATGTGCAAGGAGCAGAGGTGCTCACTGCCAATTCTACGGCCGGAACTCCAGTTTATCCCGCTGGAGGCCACTGGTATCAGGCTCCGACTAAGCCATGGATGTCACAGGGTGCTTGCACCCTGGGCGGATGGCTCAGTAACACGCAGCTAACCTGCCCTACGGTGGGGAATAATCTCGGGAAACTGAGAATAATGCCCCATAGGTCAGGAGTGCTGGAATGCACCCTGGCCGAAAGCTTCGGCGCCGTAGGATGGGGCTGCGGCCCATCAGGTTGTTGGCGGGGTAAAGGCCCACCAAGCCTAAGACGGGTACGGGCCGTGAGAGCGGAAGCCCGGAGTTGGGATCTGAGACAAGATCCCAGGCCCTACGGGGCGCACCAGGCGCGAAATCTCCGCAATGCGCGAAAGCGTGACGGGGGGAGCCTGAGTGCCTGTCTCTACAAGGGGCAGGCTTTTCCCGAGCCTAAAAAGCTCGGGGAATAAGGGCTGGGCAAGACCGGTGCCAGCCGCCGCGGTAACACCGGCGGCCCAACTGGTGGCCACGATTACTGGGCCTAAAGCGTCCGTAGCCGGGCAGGTAGATCCTGAGTGAAATCTCTCAGCTCAACTGGGAGGCGTGCTTGGGAGACCGCCTGCCTAGGGACCGGAAGAGGTCGAGGGTAGGCCCGGGGTAGGGGTAAAATCCTATAATCCCGGGAGGACCACCGATGGCGAAGGCACTCGACTGGGACGGGTCCGACGGTGAGGGACGAAGGCCAGGGGAGCGAACGGGATTAGATACCCCGGTAGTCCTGGCTGTAAACTATGCGGGCCAGGTCTGGCAGCTCTTACGAGGGGTTGCTGGGCCGAACCGAAGGGGTTAAGCCCGCCGCCTGGGGAGTACGGTCGCAAGGCTGAAACTTGAAGGAATTGGCGGGGGGGCACCACAAGGGGTGAAACTTGCGGTTCAATTGGATTCAACGCCGGGAACCTCACCTGAGCCAACGGCAGGATGAAGGTCAGGCTGAAGGTCTTACCTGACAAGCCGAAGGGAGGTGCATGGCCGCCGACAGCTCGTGCCGTGAGGTGTCCGCTTAAGTGCGGCAACGAGCGAGACCCGTGTCCCTAGTTGCCACTCTCTCCTTTTGGAGGGAAGCACTCTGGGGAGACTGCCGGCGAGGAGCCGGAGGAAGGTGCGGGCGACGGTAGGTCAGTATGCCCCTAATGCTCAGGGCTACACGCGAGTTGCAATGGCCGGGACAATGGGCTGCGACTCCGAGAGGAGAAGCTAATCCCCTAAACCCGGTCGTAGTTCGGATCGAGGGCTGCAACTCGCCCTCGTGAAGCTGGAATCCCCAGTAATCGGGTGTCAACAACGCCCGGTGAATACGTCCCTGCTCCTTGCACACA
>WAMX01000037.1 GCA_015522095.1 Nanobdellati archaeon
CAATGGCACCGTAGAGTATCCCTGCCCCCGCCATGAGGGCGAACACGATGACAATCGCCACGAAGATTGCGGCGCCTATGCCCGATACCGCCACCACATCACCTATATCTTTCCTATCAGCTCGAAGCTTGGCTTCAGCGTTTCCTTCCCCGGCTCCCAGCTTGCCGGGCACACCTGATCGGGATGCTCGCGGACGTGCTTCGCAGCCTGGAGCTTGCGCAGTATCTCGCGCGCGCTCCTCCCTATGCTGTTGTCGTGTATCTCAATGGACTTCACCACGCCATCCGGATCGATTATGAAGGTTGCGCGGAGCGAGAGCCCCTCGCCGTCAATGTATGTGCCAAACGCCCTGCAGAGCTTCCCCGAGGGGTCTGCAAGCATCGGATACCGTATCTTTTTTATCGCGGGCGAGTTGTCGTGCCACGCCTTGTGGACAAATGCGGTGTCCGTGCTCACGCTTGCGACCTCCGCTCCGAGCTTCCTGAACTCCTCATAAAGGTCAGCCAGCTCCTCAAGCTCGGTGGGGCAGACAAATGTGAAATCAGCCGGGTAGAAAGCCAGGACCAGCCACTTCCCGCGGAAGTCCAAAAGCCGCACCTTCTTTATCTCATCATTATGGAAGGCCTCTGCCTCAAAATCCGGAATGTGCTCGTTTACGCGTATCATATTAACAGTGTTTACAGGTCTATTTAAGCCCTTCGGTGCTCATTCCTCATCATCGCCCCAGTCATCCTCAAAGTCGTCCTCCCACTCTTCCTCAAAATCCTCCCAGTCGCCCATGCCAGCCCTTCACTCATCTCAATTAAAAGCTTTACCACCACCCGCCGCTAAAAAACTATATATGTGGCTGCCGCTATGCTTTTCGTGCCGGATGAGTATTATCCCAATTATTACTGGGTCCAGCCGAACGCCTATCCACCCCCTCCCAGGCAGAACAAGATGCTCCCCTGGCTGGTGGTGTTCGTGCTGACCGTCGCTTCCTTTTACACCATCTACCTCTACATCCAGCCGGAGTTTTCCCTTGAGGGGCTTGCGTGCAGCGAGAGGATAGTGGTCATAAAGCTCCTCACATCAAAGCCCGGCAGGTTCTTTGAGGGGGAGTTCAGGCTTGTCCTTCCGTCCGCCGGCATCGAGTACTCCCTCAGGACAAGCGACAGCGTCGATCTCGGGGAGCAGCTTCAGGTGCCGGTCGATGTGAGCCTGCAGCCGGGAACATACAGGTTCGACGTGTACTTCCGCAACAACCTCCTCGGGCAGGAAACCTGCACCGTGAGGTAGCGGGAAACTTTATAAGCAGATAATTGAAGCCTTTAAAGGTGGTAATGTGTTTGAGATGGTCAAAATAAGGCAGAGCGTCAGGGTTCCCCCGCGGCTGTGGAGGAAGAACATAAAGACCTCCATAAAGAACGCCCTGAACGAGCTGGAAGGGCGGACTTCAAAGCAAAAGGGTACCCTGCTGGCCGTGACAAAGGTTCACGAGGTTGGCGAGGGGAAGGTCCTCCACGGTGACGGGGCAGTGTACTTCCCGACGGAGTATGAGGCCCTCCTCTTTGTCCCGCAGCTCAATGAGGTCGTGGAAGGGGAGGTCACGGAGATAACCGAATACGGCGCGTTCATAACTGTCGGGCCCATGACGGGGCTCGTGCACGTGAGCCAGATATCCGACGACTTCTTTTCATTCAGCAAGGAGGGCGTGCTTCAGGGCCGCGAGAGCAAGAAGGTGCTCAAGGTCGGCGACAGGGTGCGCGCCCGCATAATAAGCATAAGCCACAAGTCGGAGCCCGCCAAGCTCGGGCTCACAATGAGGCAGCCCGGACTGGGCAAGCTTGAGTGGCTTGAGGAGGATGATAAGGATGGCAAGAAAGGATAAGGTCTGCAGGTCCTGCAGGGTCTTTGTCGAAAAGGATACCTGTCCCCTCTGCGGCGGAACGGATTTTGGGACCACGTGGGCTGGGGTTGCAATTGTGCTTGACCAGACCAAGTCAGAGGTCGCGAAGAAGATGGAAGTTTCAGTGGCAGGAAAATACGCGCTCAAGGTGAGGTAAATGAAGCTGGAGATAATTGAAGACACGAAGAACCCCCTCCTCTCGAGGAGGGAAGTCAGGTTCAGGGTCGTCCACGAAGGGGCGGCCACGCCAAAGAAGGCGGAGGTTGCGGAGCTTCTCTCCGCGAAGCTGAACCTGAACAGGGACCTTATGCTCATAAAGCATTACACGACCCGCTACGGGCACAATGCCAGCGAGGGGTGGTGCCTTGTCTATGACAGTCAGGATGCGATGGAGAAGGCGGAGCCCCAGAGGGTGCTCAATCCAAAGAAGCGGATAGGCGTGAAGGAGAAGAAGGGTGAGGGCAGTGAAGCACAGGCCGAGCAAAAAGAGTGAGTTCTACAAGGTAGAGGGGGAGAAGGTGTCCCGCGGCAGGAAGTTCTGCCCCAAGTGCGGGCCGGGCATTTTCCTCGCGCAGCATGGGAACAGGCTATCCTGCGGAAAGTGCAGGTACACCGAATTCGTAAAGTCTTAAAACAACCCTTCCCTCTAATTCCGTGGGCACAGAGCGGATACTGTCGATGGCCCGGGAGGGCGAGCTTGGAAGGAAGCTTGCCGCCGCGTGCTTCCGGCATTTTCTGGAGAAGAAGGGCGGGCTTGATGACTTCAGAAAGGACATTGAGCAGCTGAGCTCGCGCCCGCTGGGTCCGATAGCACAGAACTTTCTTTCGGCAGCCGCGGAAGCCGGCTCGGTCGAGGAGATAAAAAGAAGGGCGAGGCTGTTTGAGAAGGGCCTTGAGGAGAGCAACCTGCGGCTGAGGGAAAGGGGCGCAGAGGAGCTCAGGAAGCACAGGCGCTCGCTCATAATCGGGAGCTCCCGGACGCTGAAGGAGATTGTCGAGGGAGCAGGGCACGAGCAGGTGTTTGTCACGGCACTCCTGCCGGAGGGGAAGGGCATAGAGCTGGCCCGCAGGATTGACCGCGCAACCGTCATACCCGACCGCTCAATAGGGTTCTTCGTGCCAAGTGTCGATGCCGTCGTGCTGAGGGGATTCTGCGTGTCCCCCGAGGGCGTGCTGTGCCCCGCGGGCTCGCGCTCGGCCGCATCAGTGGCAAAGTGCGAGGGAAAGCCCGTCTATGTTGCGGCCGAGTTTGCGCGGCGAGGGGACAGCCCTGTGGTCACGGAATCAAGGTGGGAGCTCCCCGTGAGAAGCAGGGCGCCCCTCTTTGAGATGGTGGAAGCGTCCCTCATACACCGCATAATCACCGAGAGGGGCGCGGTGACGCTCGAAGAGTATATTAATGAGGCGCGAGAAAGCATTATGAGGTGGCTGAAATGAGCTATGTTGACTGGTTCTGGTACCTTCTGCTCTTTGTGCTGAGCTTCTTCGCGGGGCTGCTTGCCGGAAACTTCTTCGGCGAGAGCAGGGCAGAGTCGGAGAGGTATGATTACCTTGGAGGGAGATAGATGATAACCAAGTGGGACATTGCGGTTATAGCGGCAGGTTACGTGGTAGGGCTTGTTGCCGGTTTTGTCAGGGGTCTTAACACGGGGAAGGACCGGTTCTGGCGGATGCCGGGCTCGAGCTGGAGGGTTCGGCGTTGATTCAGGTGGCGGTTGTCGGCAATGGCAAAGCTGCTGTTGAGGCC
>WAMX01000038.1 GCA_015522095.1 Nanobdellati archaeon
GTGCTTGATGACACGGACAGGAAGATGCTCGGCATACTCTCGAGGAACCCCGATGTTCCCCAGACCGAGCTGGCGAAGTCCCTGGGGATAACCCAGCCCGCGGTCTGCCTCCGGCTCAAGAAGCTTCAGGAAGAGGGCGTGCTGAAGAAATGCGCGGGGCTTGACCCCGCGAAGGTGGAGGGGGAGTTTTATCTGGTTGTCGGGCGTGCTCCCCTGCAGGAGATGAAGGCCCTGCCGGGGTTTGTGCTCGGGTTCGTTGCGGACGGAAGGTCTTATGCCGTCCTCTACGGCGTCAGCGTGGGAAATGCCCCGAAGGGTTTCGAGATGGTAAAAATTGAAGGGATTGAGGGGCATTTCTCAATACCCGTGAAGGCGGAAGAGGGGTGTTAGTCTTATAAATTATAAGGGGGAAGATATGTATGTATGACATCGCGATAGTCGGGGCAGGGCCCGCCGGTCTCACGGCGGCCATATATGCGCGCCGCTACAATATGAGCACTGTTGTCTTCGGGGATGTTGTGGGGGGACTGATGACCGAGAACCCCTGCATAGAGAACTTTCCTGGCTTCAAGAGAGTGAACGGGGCGGAGCTCGGGGAGAAGATGAAGGAGCACGCAGAGGGGCTCGGTGCCGAAGTGAAGCTCGAGAAGGTCGCGTCCATCGAGAAGAAGGACGGGATGTTTGTGCTCAGGACGGAGTGGGGCACGGAGGTCGAGGCGCGCACCGTGGTGCTGGCGCACGGGCTGAAGAGGCGGAAGCTGGCGGCGAAAAATGTTGAGAAGTTTGAGGGCAGGGGCGTGAGCTACTGCGCTACCTGCGATGGCGCGTTCTTCAAGGGCAAGACCGTGGCTGTTGTGGGCGGGGGAGACTCCGCAGGGGTGGCCGCGCTGATACTCGCGGAGTTTGCGACGAAGGTTTACATCATCTACCGGCGCGGGGAGTTTGTCAAGATGCAGTCCCCGTATGTGGAGAAGATCATGGCAAGCGAGAAAATTGAGCCGGTGTTCAACGAGGAGGTAGTGGAAGCCCTTGGCAGCGAGAAGCTGGAAGCTGTGAGGCTGAAGTCCGGCAGGGAGCTTCCCCTTGACGGGCTCTTCATCGAGATAGGGTTCGAGCCAGAGATACCCTTTGAAACGGGCTTCAAACTGGAGCTTGACAGGGGCTACATAAAGGTGGGCCCGGACCAGTCAACCAGCGAGCCGGGCGTGTTCGCGGCGGGCGACATAACCACGGGGAGCAACCGGTTCCACCAGATTGCGACGGCAGTGGGCGAGGGAGCAGTGGCGGCAGACTCTGCCTACCGGTTTATCCTGCACCATTAGTATGTTCTGAGAAACGCCTTCCATATTACCAATAGCACGGCCGCTGCTGCGACAATTATTATGGGTTTTGCCAGGGAAAACTTCCCTTCATCTCCAGCCTTCCCCATTTCATCCGCAGTCCCAGGGGCGCTTGGGGCAGGTGGTTCCTGGCCGGGCGTTACCCCCTCCTCTTTATTTGTTTCCTGCGGGCTCTCCGGTGTAACTTCTCCTCCTGGAGCGGGTGATGGACTTTCCTGAATTACTTCCTGTTGCTTGCCACCCACCGCGAAGAGGCTGAATCCTTCAAGCCGTGCAGTGTAGTATACTTCTTTCTCATTGGCGCTCTCTATGGTGGTCTCAAGCTCAACCCATTCCCCGGATACCTGCCTGAACAGCCTGACTTCATCCTCAGAGAGACCTTCGTCCTTCAGCCAGCTCCTTGGAACCTTGAACTCAATCCAGGCCTCCTTCACGGGAGCACTAACATCCACTTCAAAGTAGGTGTATGCCTTCCTGATGCCCGACCCCTGTGCGACACTTACCCTCACTGTAGCTGTTCCTTCTTTTGCGCCCAGCACTTTTATTCTGCTGACCGGGACTTTCTGAACATACACCCGCAATATTCTTGTGGATTTTGGGGTAATGAAAATATCTTTTGAGGCACTGTCCACGCCCTGCATTGCTTTTGAAGATGATGCGGGCGCCGGGCAGTCTTCGGAGCAGGTCACGTATGTTTCCGGACTTTCACAGTAGCCATCCCCGCAATATGTTTCTGAAGAAGAGCAGTATCCATTGACACAGTATCCGCCCTGGCACTGAATGGCGGCAGTACATGAGCTGCCATCTCCTTTCTTGAACTGGACATTTACCATAACCTCCGACCAGTTGACCTGCCCCAGGCTGTCATTGGCATATACGCGGACAGTATGCCATCCTGCAGTCCCACTGATGCTGAGGGATGATGTGCATGATGTGCTCTGGTTTGCTCCGCCATCTTCCGAGTACCAGCAGCTCTCCAGACGGGGATCGCTGACAGAGAACTGGATGACGTAGTTTGTTGTAATGTACTGTGTCGTGCCGTTCTGGGTTAATATCTGCACGAGCGGTGCCTGCGTGTCCAGTTCAAATGTTCTGGTTCCTGTCTGGTTGTAATTTCCGGCGGTGTCGTTCGATGTTGCATTCACATAATAGCGCCCATCCTGCAGCCCCGTGAAATTGTAGAAAAATGGGGGGGCGGTTAGCGTCTGCACAGTCAGTCCGGACGGGCCATACAGGTAAATACTCACATAGTCTGCACCGCTCAGGGTATCTACCGAACTGATATTGACCTCTATGTAATTCTGTGAATAGTTTCCTGACCCCTTTGTTGGGGAAACAAAATCAATTGAGGGTGCCGTCCTGTCAAGGATTATCCACCTTGTTGGGGTGCTGTTCTGGTTGGTTGCGCTATCATTTGCAGTTGCATTCACATAATACTCTCCCTCGGGAAGGTTTGTGAAATTTACGAAGAGGTACGGCCCGACTGACTGTGTTTCATTCACAAGGTCCGTGCTGTTGTAGAGGTAAATGGTTATGTTTTCAAGACTTCCCGAGTCCGATGCCGTGACATTAACGCTGATATAATCCCTTGAGAAATTTCCTTCAGGGGTTGAGCTTGTGGAATATGCTATGCCTGGCGCAGTCCTGTCCACATTGAGAATCCAGGTTTCTGACTTTATTGTTGTGACGTTGGTACAGTTCACGAACCACTGCCACCCTGGATTGTACTTCTCAGCCAGGGAAAAATTTGCCTGCATTGCTGTGTTGGTGTTGTTGAATACTGTTGAGTTTGTGCCCGCGGGGTACAGTGTCCCGTTGTCCAGGAACAGCGTACATGATGCAAAGCTTTCACTGACACTCATTATGAATGAGAAGTCAATGGTGTCATTATCTTGGTTTGTCCAGCTATTGTTTGCGGGGTTCAGGAGCGTTACCACCCCTGTCATTGCGAATGTAGAATACGTGCTTGCGAAAACTACGAGCGCAGCGATGAGTAAACGCCTCATAGAATATTCCCCGCACACTTACTAAATATGTGTTGTGTCAAATTTTAGATATGTCTGCTGCGGACCATCCGAAGAGGGAATCTGCTTCGCCCTTTACCACCCGCCCTTTTCATAGGTGTACTGCTCGAACACATTTTTCCCCTTCATTGAGGCGAGCCTCATGAAGTAGGCGTTCAGCTCCCTCGCCGTGTTCCTGTCAAGCTCACCGAGCACATTGCTGGCAAGCCTGTAAACCCTTGTCCTTCCGTGGTTATAGCTGAATGTCCTGTAATCCAGCGTCCTGTATATGAGCTCTTCAGGGACCGTCCCAAGCGCCTCCGAGAGGTCGTAGAGCGTTTTTCCTTCCCACTCCCATGCTGCCCCCACCTTCATCCTGCTTCCCCCGGGGAAGACTGCATATATGAGGTCCATTTCCCCTTCTGGAGGGGGAAGCGGCTCCCTCATGAGCTTCTCAAGGTATTTTCCCAGTTCCACTGCCATCTAATCACCTCCAAACTTTTTCTCAAACTCCACAATCATTTCATTTTCGGGTCCCCCCTTCAGGGGTTCATCCCCTCTGACCCCTCCACAAAAAGTGCGATGATGTTCTTTATGCGGGCCAGAGATGCCACCTTTCCAGTAAAGGAGGGCATATAAATAACTGTCGTTGATAGGTTTATAAATTATAAGCACAGGTATTAACGGTGATATGAATGGATCCGTGGAAGAATGCACTTGCTCAGCTTGATGAGGTTTCGGATTTTCTTGGGCTTGACGGGCTCACGAAGGAGGCACTCTCCCTTCCAGAGCGGACGGTGGAGTCACGCGTGGTGACGCCCTTCGGGGTCTTCCCCGCGTACCGTGTGGAGCACAGCACCGCCCGCGGACCCGCCAAGGGAGGAATACGCTTCCACCCACAGGTCACTCCGGGTGAGGTCAGGGCACTCGCCATGTGGATGACCTGGAAGAACGCGATTGCGGGCGTGCCGTATGGTGGCGGCAAGGGCGGCGTTACTGTGGACCCGCGCTCCCTCTCCGGGGAGCAGCTCCAGCAGCTCTCAAGGGGATATATCCGCTCGCTCGGGTTCCTTTTCGGGCAGGACTGGGATGTGCCCGCGCCCGACGTGAACACCAACCCCTCCATAATGGGGTGGATGCTTGACGAGCTCGAGACAATGCGGGGCCGCCGGGAGCCCGGAGCCATCACGGGCAAGCCCCTCGAGCTTGGCGGCAGCCAGGGTCGCACGGAGGCGACGGGGCTTGGCGGGTTCTACACCATCGCCAATGCCGTCAGGGCCTTCGGGATCAAAGGGCGCACCGTGGCAGTGCAGGGAATTGGCAACGTGGGCTACTATGCTGCTAAGTTCCTCTCCGAGAGCGGATTCAAAGTGGTGGCGATAAGCGATTCCCGCGGGGGGGCATACAGCAGGGGCGGGCTGAATGTCGACAGGGTGCTTGCGGCCAAGAGGGAGACGGGCAGGGCCGGATCGGACATCAGCAATGAGGAGCTTCTGGAGCTGGATGTTGATGTGCTGGTT
>WAMX01000039.1 GCA_015522095.1 Nanobdellati archaeon
GGGCAGGTTAAGACAAAGATGCTCGCCTTCATGAAGGGGAAGCGGCTGGAGGAGATTGCGGACCGGGATGTGCTCACAATAAATCCGGAGACAGATCAGGAGATGGTCGTGGAGTACTTCAAGGACAGCGACGAGGCGTGGCTCCCGGTTGTCGACGGCCTTGGGCGGCTCGTGGGGGCAATATCCGTGGATGATGTTCTGGATGTGCTGCACAAGGAGATGAGCGAGGACCTTGCAAGGATAACGGGTAGCACGGACGATGTGGAGGACATGACATACTCGCCAGCGTGGAAGGCCGTGCGGTCGAGGATACCGTGGCTCATGTTCACGGTGGTCGGGGAGATGGTGTTCACGGGAAACATAATTGCCTACTTCGATGGGCTGCTCGAGAAATACATTGCCCTTTCGTTCTTCCTGCCGGTGCTGATGTGCCTTTCAGGCGATTCCTCCATCCAGAGCTCAATCGTGGCGATACAGGGGCTTTCCCGGGACCGCATAAAGGATGAGCGCAACTTCCTGCTCAGGGACCTGAAGGTAGGCGTGCTTCTCGGGCTGCTCCTTGGCGGACTCGCCATGCTCATAGCGCTTGTCTGGCTCCGCTCGCTGAAGCTTGGCACGATTGTCGGCATATCCATCATCACCTCGCTGGTCGCCGCGAACTTCATAGGGACCATGCTGCCCATCGTGTTCAAGAAAATGGGGAAGGACCCGGCCGTTTCAACCGGCCCCCTCCTGACAACCACGATGGACGTCATATCCATGAGCATATACTTCATAACTGCCACGATACTTCTGGAAATTCTTTTGGCCTGAGGGCAGGAAGCTTTAAAACATTTCCAGCAAGGGCTAATTATGGCACATATAGCCACGGCCAGGAAACTTAAGGACGGGCAGGAGCTCACCCTGAAGGGCTGGGTCCACCGGCTGAGGGAGCTCGGAGAAAAATACTTCATAGTCCTCAGGAACTCTGAGGGGCTCATTCAGGTCGTGGCAAATAAGGATGCCATCAAGGGAAAGGTGGATGTTGAAGCATCCGTGTCAGTGAGAGGGAAGGTCAAAAAGGATGAGCGCGCCCCGGGAGGGTATGAGCTGCACGCCGGGGAAGTGAGGGTCATAGGCGAGTCGAGCCCAGACTGGCCCTTCCACAGGTATCTCAGCACGGAGATGCAGATGGACTACCGCCACCTGTGGGTTCGGAGCTCTCGCCTCCAGAGTGTGTTCAAGACCCGCTCGGTGGTGCTGTCCGCGCTCCGGGAATATTTTGAGAAGCAGGGTTTCTCCGAGGTTCATCCGCCCATATTTGTGAGCGCTGCGTGTGAGGGGGGAGCCACCCTCTTCGATGTCGAGTACTTCGGCGAGACCGCCCACCTGAGCCAGTCCGCGCAGCTCTACCTCGAAGCGCTCGTCCCTTCTCTCGAGAAGGTCTGGTCGCTCACGCCATCCTTCCGCGCTGAGAAGTCCCGGACCCGCCGCCACCTCACGGAATACTGGCACCTCGAGCCGGAGGTTGCCTGGGCAGGCCACGAGGAAAACATGGACCTTCAGGAGAGGCTGCTGAAGCACGCGATAAGGGCAGTCCTCGACAGGGCGCCGCTTGAAGACTTTGGCGACCGCAGCGAGCTCGAGGACTGGGCAAAGCAGAAGTGGCCGCGGATGCGCTACGAGGAAGCAATAGAGCTCGCGAAGAAAAAGTTCCCGGGGCTGAAGTGGGGAGATGACCTCGGCACCGAGGAAGAGCGCTGGATTGTCAGCAGGACCGGGATGCCCGTCTTCATAACGCATTACCCGCGGGAAATGAAGGCGTTCTACATGAAGGTTGATGAGAGTGACCCGCGCGTGGTGCTGAACAACGACCTTCTTATGCCGCATGTTGGGGAGACCATAGGCGGGAGCGAGAGGGAGTGGAAGCTCGAGCTGCTTCTGGAGAATATGAAGCTGCACAAGCTCGACCCGAAGGAATATGAGTGGTATCTCGACCTGCGCAGGTATGGAAGCGTGCCGCACAGCGGCTTTGGGCTGGGGATTGAGCGGTTCCTGATGTCGCTGCTGAAGCTCGAGCACGTGCGCGATGCGCTGCCTTTCCCGCGCTTCATCAATCGCGTGTGGCCCTGAAAACCTCAACGCCGTCCAGCAGGAATGCCCCGTACGAGTCGAGGAGCCTGAGCATGCCGCGCCTCCTGCGGTCGCGGTTTATGCGGAACCCGCTGCGGAACTGGTTGAATGCGGGCATTATGATGATTCGAGTGTCAACCGCC
>WAMX01000040.1 GCA_015522095.1 Nanobdellati archaeon
CTTACCAGACCAAGAAATTTAAATCTCCTTGCCTGCATTTCTCGTGCTCCCCCAGACCATTGATTCGAAGCGCCTTGTTCTCCGGAAGCTCCGCAAGGGTGATGAGCGCCGCATTTTCGAGCTTCTCACGGAGCGTGTCGTGAGGTTCCTGGAGTCCGTTCCCTGGCCCTATTCAAAGAGGCATGCGGAGGAGTTCGTGCTGCGGAGCATGGACAGGTTCGGCAGGGAATACACCTACGCCATCACCCTTGAGGACGAGCTCATAGGACTTGTGACGCTGGACAGGATATTCAGGGGCCGCGCCTCCCTCGGCTACTGGCTTGGGGAAGACTACTGGGGCAATGGCTACGCCACGGAAGCTGTCCGCGCCCTGCTTGATGCGGCCCGCGGCGACCTGCGCCTCGCGGTCTCAACGGCCAGCACGCGGAATATTGCCTCACAGCGCGTGCTTGAAAAGTGCGGCTTCACAAAGCTCGGGCGCATCCCCCTGTACTACAAAAGCTCCCTCGGCGAGCTGCAGGACGTGTATTGCTACTACCGGCTACTCTGATCCCACATACGTGATTTCCCTTCTTATTTCAGGCCAGTCATTTACCCAGTTGCCAAGCTTTTCGCGGGTGGTTTTAAGAAACTCAAAAGCCATCTCCTTTCCCGTGCGATATGCTGCGGCGAGAACTTTTCCTTCAATTTTCTGGTAAATCTCTTCACTGCCCTTTCTGCCCGCGAGCACCGCTACCAGTGTCGGGGTATAATACCTGCCGAACGCATCAAGCTCTTCAAAAGCAGAGTCAACACTTGAGGGGTTTTCCGTATCAGTAACCATGATGGGAAATGCGAGCCCATCTTCCGGGAGGTTTCCCAGCGAGTAAACGTCCTTCTCCCCATCTTCAAACTCCCTCCCTGCCTCACCGAGCAAAAGAAGATATTTTGGGTTCATTAATTCTTTCCCCTTGGAAGAATATATTTTTAACGGCAAGGCGGCAGCCTCCCCAAAACCCATATCTCTCGCAAGGGCGTGGCCGTTATTGACCCCCATGGAGGTAAAATGCCCAAACTGTAAGGGAAAGTGGGCGGATGATGGGGGTTCAGGTCGGGTCGCCTATTACCAGTGCCCCAACTGCGGAACAGTGTTCAGCGTGCAACTGACAGTACAGGTCCAGCTACCGGCATTCCACTGACACGGCTCCTCCCTCCCCTCCCCCCTCGGGGGGTCCAGCTTTTTAAGTGACTGTCACTCCTCTGTGAATGAGTGATTTCACACTCCGCGGGATATACCGCTCCGTGAGGGGCACCGAAGAGGAGGCCGGGTTCCTGCAGGACCTTCTCGAGATCAACGGCCCACAGGGCGTCTCAATTCCCGACCTCCCATACATCTTCAGGGATGGCGCCCCTTCCCGCAGCGTGTTCAGGAAGCTCACGCGCCCTCCAAACACATACTCCCAGTTCAAGTACGAGTGCCTCAATTACCTTGTGCACAGGAAGGATGCGGGTGAGAGGCGCAGGGTGCGGAACCAGCTCGTGGATAAGTACTTCCTCCTCATAGGGGGCACCCTTGAGGGGTTTTATCACGCATACTGCCTTGCGGATGAGATATACCGCGCCCTCCGCGTCAATGTCCTCATTGGCAGGGAGAGCGATTTTGCCCGGCTGGCGGACTTCTGGCAGATGCAGTCCGATGTTTACGGAAACATCAGCTTTGAAATGGTCGATATGATACGGGACGAGGTCTCGGGGAAGTTCCTCCGCCGCTCCCACTCTGGATAGGTCCTGTGCCCGTGCGGGGCGATTTTCGGGCTTCTCTCCGGGACCATCCTCGCCCTCCGGCAGCCCCCGGGCGATTCTTTGCCCGCTGGCTTTCAGGCGCCTCCCTTCCGTTTCTGCAACAGGGGACGCTCCTTGCTTGCGGGGATGCACACTTCTTCCATCCTCTTCCCTTTGAGAAACTCATATTCCTGTCCTGGAAAGAGGAGGCGCGTTTCCCGGAAAGGAATGTTCCAGTAATTCAAGAAATCCTTGAATCTCTCGGCATTGCCCACCGGAACGAGGGCGAATCCCCTGAATCTCAGTACGCCCAGCTCCCCCGCGATTTTCTTGAAAGCTGCATGGAGCCGTGCTCTCTCATTGTAGTCCCTGCCTTTAAGGGAGTAAATGAATCCGGCAAAGGAAGCGAATCCAAAAGCTTCGCTCAGCCTTTTCCCGAGGCGCAGGCTTATCGCGTCCGCCAGGATATCCTCCCTCGCGAGAAAGCCGGGATCAAAAAGCTCATCATATG
>WAMX01000041.1 GCA_015522095.1 Nanobdellati archaeon
GTATATGCCGGCTCCCCTGAGGACCAGCGCGTTTGCCTTCTTGAGCCCCATCCTCTCCCTCTTGATGTTGTAAACGCTCTCCTCCATGACCCTGCGGGCCGTTTCAAATATCCACCTTGCGAGCTTCCCGTCCCTTGTCTTCTCCGGCGGGAGCTTCAGCGGGAGGTCTTCAACCTGCGGGTCCATGTCATCGACGTCCGCGCTTCCCCAGCCCTTCACGACAAGGGCGCCCCTGTGCCCGTAGCCGTGCCTGAGCTCAATCTCCGCCTTGAAGGGGTTCTTTTCAAGCGCCGAGTTTATCTCGCCCGCAAGCTCGTCAAGGAACCTCTCATTCCTCCCTGCGCGGCGGTCAATCACGACCCCCCGGTTGTTTATTGTGGCGAAGTTCACCCGGAAGGCGAGGTCTCCCTCCTCCAGCCTGAAGCCAAGCCCGAGTGCCTCGAGGGGACCGCGGCCCGGGTAGTCCTCCATCCCGAGCCCGAAGAGCAGGTTGTGCGCCACGCCCGAGCCGACCGGAAGCCCCGGCCTGAGCGGGTAGTGCATTCCCAGCGTGCCCTGCTTTGCCATGCGGTCCATCGTCTTTGTGCGCGCCGCCTCAAGGGGCGTCCTGTGACTGAATCTCGGCACCCTCCTGTCGGCAAGCCCGTCAATCACGACCAGAATGAGCTGCGGCCCCGGAAGCAACCTCATAGCAACTCCTCCATCCTGAGCAACTCATTGTACTTTGACACGCGCTCCCCGCGCGCGGGCGCTCCCGCCTTTATGAAGGGGGCGCCATTGAACGCCGCAAACCTCGCTATGAAGGGATCGGTGGTTTCTCCGGAGCGGTGAGAGATTATCCAGGTCCAGCCCATCCTGTCACAGAACCTCATAACCTCCTCCGCCTCGCTGACCGTCCCGACCTGGTTGGGCTTTATCAGCACCGCGTTCACGGACCTGGCATTGTGCGCCCTGAGCACGCGGTCTATGCTTGTTACCGTGAGGTCATCTCCCACCACGCGCGAGTCCACCTTCGAAAGGAACTCCGCAAACCCCTCAAAATCCTCCTCGTGCAGGGGGTCTTCCACGGAGAAGAGGTGAAAGTCCTTCGCGAGCATGGAGAGGTGATCTATGTATTCCCCGCGGTCCATCTTCCTTCCATCCATTGCATACGCCTTCCCGTCAAAATATGAGCTCGCCGCACAGTCAATGGACAGTGAAACCCTGTCCAGCAACCCGAGCTCTCCCACAACCTCCTCGAGCAGGCCCAGCGCCTCCTCCGTCTTCTCGAGCGGCGGCGCGAACCCCCCCTCATCGCCAACATTGGTGGCCCCCCTGCCGAAGCGCTTCTCAAGCTTTTCCTTCAGCGCAAGGTAAATCCGCACGCCCGCCTCAAGCTTTTCCGAGAACCTCTCAAACTTCCTCGGGACCACCATAAACTCCTGAACCGCGAGGAAATTTCCCGCGTGCAGCCCGCCATTTATGACATTGAACATTGGCGTTGGAAGGGAGATTATCCTCCTCCGGCGGAGCTTGTAGAATGCGATAGATGCCGCCAGTGTCAGGTCCACGCCGAGCTTTTCCTTCCGCTCTCCCGCCAGATGCCCGAGCGTCCTGTCAAAATCCTTCTGGTCCTTGAAATCCCTGCCGACAATGCTCCTTTTGAGCCGTTCCACCCTCTTCAGGCTCTCATCAATGGGGAGGCTGACTGCCTCGTGCCTGCCCTTGCTCTTTCCTGCCGGCACGCTTGCCCTCACCCACCTGTCGTGCGCCTTCATGTCCAGCTCCACGGTCCACCTCGCCCTCGAATCGAGCACCTTCCTGACCCGCATCTCCTGGACTATCACAAAAACCTTGAGTCTTTCCACTAATTAAACATACCTATAAATATCGCTTTGTTGTCAGCTTAACAATGTTAATGCGATACCTCCTCATCGCGCTCCTGTCTGCAGCACTTCTCTTCGTGTTTGTTGAGGCCTCCAGCCCCTCCGTTGGGTACAGCAACGGACAGGTGACTGCCGTGCACGTCCAGCACGACGATACGAGTAGTGGGGGATGCGGGTTCTGCCCCGGGCTGTGTGTGAACGGGGTGTGCATCACTTAGTATTAATACTATTACATCCTAGCAATCTTATGAAGGTCCTTCTCGCATCGATGGAGGCGGGGATATGGAGCGATGTGCCCACCTATGCCGGCGGGCTCGGCGTGCTCGTCGGCGACAAGCTGCTTGCCGCCAGGGACATGGGGAAGCGTGTTGAGTCCCTCACGTTCTCATATCCGCTCGGATATGCCTCCGTCCGGGTGGTTGATGGGAAGCCCCTCATTGAGCCGGGGATTTATGACCCCCTGAAAAGGTTCAAATTGAAGGAGAGCTTTGAGCTCAGGACAAGGTTTGGCAGGGTTGAGGTGCAGCTCCTGAAAAAGGGGCGCTCGTGGTTCATCCACACTCCCCTTGCCCAGCGGCTCTACATTGACACTCCTGAGGAGCGGCTGAAAAAGGAGATTATACTCGGCATGGTGGCCGCCCGCCTTGCCGACGGCTACGACGTGCTCCACCTTGAGGAAAGCCATGCCGCGCTCGCCGGCCACTTCTACCGCGGCAGCGCCAGGATTGTCTTTACGACGCACACTCCCCTGCCCCACGGGCACGAGGTGTGGGAGCGCTCCCTTGTGCGGAAGCTGCTTGGATGGGACAGGGAGCTGAACATGACCAGGCTTGCCCTCGAGCACGCCTCCTATGTCAACTGCGTTTCGCGCATGCAGAGGGAGCTCATGAACCCCTATCTTGACGGCAGGGCGGACTACATAACCAACGGTGTCCACAGGCGGTGGATTTACAGGGGGAATGCCCGCGCCAGGCTTGCCCGGCTTGTGAATGAGCGCGCATACAGGAGCGCCGACTTTGGCGACCGCTTCACTATAGGCATAGCCCGCCGCTTCACGGGATACAAGCGGCTTGACCTCCCTGTGCGCGTGCTTGACCGCCTGGCGGAACTGCCCGTGCAGATTGTGTATTCGGGAAATGTCCATCCTGCCGACGGGCAGGGCATCGAGATGCTCCAGAGGGTGCTGGATGCCATAGGCGGCTCGAAGCTGCCGATTGCCTACCTTCCCGGCTATGACATTGACACGGCAAAGCTCATGGTTGCGGGCTCCGATGTGTGGCTCAACCTCCCCGTGGAGAGCAAGGAGGCTTCCGGGACGAGCTGGATGAAGGCAATGCTCAACGGCACAGTGCCCGTGACGACTGCCTCCGGCTCCGTGCCGGAATTCTGCAGGGATGGCGAGAATGCGCTCATCATCCCGGCGGGCCCCGAGGAGCAGCAGGCCTCCTTCCTCGTGCAGAAGATAGGGGAGGCGCTGAAGCGCCACGACGAGCTCAGCGAGGCCGCCCGCCAGACAGAGGGCCTCTCCGCGGAGAGGATGATGCGCGAGTACTTTGAGCGTGCCTACCTTTCTCATTCCTGAATGAGCCCGAGGGACCTGCAGAAATACAGGTCCACTTCCCTCATCCGCGCCCCTCCGAAGAGCAGGTCGTACTCCTCCGCAAGCTTCAGTGCCCAGTGCCTCGCCTGTGCGGGTCCGCGCCCTACAATGTCCGCAAGGGCGGCCCTTATCCCCTTCCTGCTTCCCCTTTCCTTCAGCTCCTCGATGACCCGCTCATATATGTCCTTTGCAAGGGACTCGATGTCCTCCCATTCCTCTCGTCCGTCAAGTGCAAACGCCTCTTCCGCCAGCGCCCTGAGCCGGGGAACAGTGTAGTCCCTGATGTTCCTGTACTCCCTGTATGCCTTCCTGAGGTCCCAGAGCCTTCCATACCAGCTGTGCCTTTTGTAGTCTTTCCTGGACAGTATGTCCCTGAATTCCTCCGTCTTCCTGAAAAGCGTGTTGACGAGTATGCCTGCGGCCTCGACATACCTCTCTCCTATGGCATCCGCTCCGGGGTGCTCCACTGCAAGGCCGTAGAGGAGGTCGTGCTGCATCTTGGCCTGCCAGAACGTCTCGGGAAAATACTCAAGCTCAATTTTCAGTATGTCCTCTGCCTTCAGCCTCCCCACGGTGCTCTCACCATCCATTGATTTTAATGGTTGCGCCCTGTGTAAACTTTATAATTGTGACCGCCTGTTCTTAGGGTGCGCACGTTTGACTCCCTTGAGAGTGCCATACACTCCTACCTCACGGGATACAGGCACTTTTCCAGAAGGAGATGCGATGATTACTACGCGCTCCTTGATGATGGGCTCGTGGTTGGAAAGGGCAGCCGGGAGATTCATCTTGAGGAGAATGCCCGCAAGCCGGGGAAGGTCCTGCTCTCCGCGTGGCTTTCTGATGGGGGTGAAACCCTCTCCTATGCCCTTCTCGAACTCAGGGCGGAGCCTGCGGATGGCAGCAGGGTTGTCGTGGGGCATTATTTTTCGCCTTTTGGGAAGGAGAACCTCCTCAGGCTTGGCTACACGGTGGTTCTCCAGAGGGAGCTGGGGAAGCTTTACGGGGAACTCAAAAGCCTCCTGGATTCCCGCTCGTATCAGGCGCCAATTGAGAGATATTTAAAGG
>WAMX01000042.1 GCA_015522095.1 Nanobdellati archaeon
ACCTGGATTTCGCCGTGATTTAGAGCTCGATGAAAAAGAGCTGGACGTGAGGCACACCTGCCACCCGCTTCACGCCCCGCTCGGTGCAGAGCCCCCTGTCAATGAGGAAGCGGACGGCGCGCTCGCCCACGGCGTTCACGGTCCTCGCCTTCGGGAGTAGCTGCTCGAGCCTGTCCTCGCCAACAAGCTCCGTGCCAAAAAAGCCCGTGACGGAAAGCAGGAACTCCCCCTCCTGGAAGGACTGCCCCATCAGCTCCTCATCCGCAAAGGCAAGCACGCCCTGCGGGTACAGCCTGGCATAAAACACATGCAGAGGAGGAAGGGGGTTTTAAATGCCTTCACTCCGCGACAATCATTGTGGAGGTCAGCTTTACAGACCTTATCTTCCTCAGCTTGTCCACGACAAAGGCAGTTATGTCCTCCACGCTCTTAACATCTATCTTGAGTATGAGATCCCACTCCCCGTAAATCACATGGGCATCCTTGACCTCGCTCATTCCCTTGAGCTGGCCGAGCACATCGCGCTCGGCTCCCGCATCAACCCTCACCATAATGTATGCAAGCACCATACCAAGGGATTGCACGGGAGATAAATAAGGGTTTTGCACAAAAAACATATATCCTAATGGAGGGCAATAGTAGCATGAGGCAATTCCTGCTCGCCCTGCTCATCCTGTCCTCGGCCTGGGCGCTCGAGCTGACAAAGCAGGTCTCGGGTCCCGAGCTCATCGATGTCAACGAGAGCCTGCGGGTGACCGTCACCATCTCCTCGGAAACGCCCGTGCTCGTCCAGAAGCTGGAGGACGATGTGCCCGCCCACTTTGCCGCCGTGGGGTATCCGTCCGCGTGCACGGAAGAGGAGAACAGGCTTGTGTGCAGTTTCGGGCAGGAGGTTCAGGGAGTCCTGACCGTGAAGTATGCGCTCCGCGCGCTCGGGACGGGATACGGGATAATAGGAAGCCCGCGGCTGTATTATGATGGTGGCGTGAAGACAGTGGGGTTCTTCCGCCAGTACTTCATAGGCAAACCCAGGGTCCAGCTCGAGCTCGAGGGTGCGGAGGCGCTCCTGCCGGGCGAGAACATAACCCTCACCGTGAAGGTGAGCAACCCGGGAACCAGGGAAGTTTCGGGAGCACGGCTCACCGTAAACCACACATACGGGCAGGTTGAGGAGGAGTTTTCACTCAATCCCGGCGAGGAGATAATCCGCAGGTACCTGCTCGGGCAGGCGGGAAAGAGGGGAGGGGCGCGCGCCACCGTGGAGGTCAGGTGGGGCAACAGCTCGCTCCAGAAGGGCTGGGAGGTCGTGTTCATAGCCCCTGAGGTCCAGGTCAGGAGGGAGATTGGAGTCAGGTGGAAGGTCTCGGGCGGGGAGCTCGTCCCGCTTGTCAGGGTGACATACATAATGAAGAACAACGGGACGGCGGCGGGGAATGTGAGCTTCCTCTCGGGCGGGAGCTACTCCCTCGTCCCAGGCGAGAGCAGGCGCATTGTGATGGAGTACGGGGGGAAGGCGCCCGCGGAGAAGGTGACCGTCCGCGATTCGCGGGGCGTGGTGTACGGGACATTCTCATTCGAGGAGCGCGTGCCCGAGATGAAGAAGGACTTTTTCACGCTGCTGTATGAGTATGTCGCGTACTCATTCTCGCCGCTTATGCTGGCGCTTGTGGCGGCAGGTGCCCTATACTTTGCCTCAAAATTCCACAATCCGAATGTGAAGGCGGGGTTCTTGCTGCTTGCGCTTGTCGCGGGGCTGCTCATCTACTCCCAGTATCGCGTGGGTGCCTTCTCACTCCCCTCCCTTGCGGGGCGCCCCTCGATTGGCAGCATCCTGAACGCCAGCCTCCCCCGGTAGCTCGAGGGCGCGGTGCACCCTTGACCAGGTTTTCAGGAGGTTCAGCTTGGCAGAGAGGGAGAGGAGCGGTGCGCGCTTTTTTCCCGTGCCCCGGAAGCCCATAATCCAGCCGAGTGTGAAGAGCGCCTTTGTGTCAAAGTCGATGAAGGGTGCAATGCCATCCCGCACACGGTCGGGGAAGTAAAGCTCCCCGCGGGACAGGGCGTCAAGAATCCTTGCGGTCTCGCAGTCAAGGCTGTCCAGCCGCACCCGCGTGCCCCCGCCAAGCTCAACCTGCCAGCCCTCAGTGGCCTCCACGAACAGCTTTCGGGCAGCGGCATCCGCCGGCGAGGCCGCCTCATCAATGGAAAGGGGCTCGCCCCTCCGGACCAGGCGGTGC
>WAMX01000043.1 GCA_015522095.1 Nanobdellati archaeon
ATTGCGAGCGCCCCGGTGTCGAGGACCCACCTGAGCGCCACCTGCGCCGGCGTCTTCCCGAGCCCCTGCGCAACCCGCTTCACCTCAGTGAATGCCGGATGCCTGAAGAGGTCTCCCCTCCCGAGCGGACTGTATGCGAGGTATGCCAACCCCTCCCTGTCGCAGAACTCCTTCAACTCCAGCTTCTGCACGGCGAGGTTCAGCTCGTCCTGTACCGCCGAGAGCTCGTGCCTCTTCGTGAGGGAGAGCGCCAGCTCGAGCTGGTCAATGCCGAAGTTGCTCACGCCAATGCTGCCCGCGATGCCCCTGTCCACGCACTCTTCCAGCGCCCTTATCCCCTCCTCAATGTCCGCGGGTGGTGCGTGGAGCATGAGGAGGTCAATCCTTCCAAGCAGCCTTTTTGAGCGCTCCGCTGACCGGACGAGATCAGGACTCCCCGGGTCGAGCTTTGACACCACGAAGGGGGTCCCTTCCAGGGCCTCCCCCACAAGCCGCTCCGTATATCCGCCTCCATAGACCTCCGCCGTGTCAACAAGCTCATACCCCCTCCTCAGCGCGAATTTTATTGCTGCCTTCCAGCGGGCCTCCCCGCTCCTGTCTGGCTTGAAAAATCCTCCCATGCCAAAGGTCCCGATGCCCAGGGGGAACAGGTCCCTTCCGCAGACCTTCACGCCACCCAGACACTCAGGCTTTTAAAAATGGGCGAGTGGGCTTCCTGTGAAATACCGCCCCTCTGAGCTCGGCGTCCTGCTTCTCGGCACCGGCGCACTTGTGTTTGCGCTTACCTTCCTGCACCTTTATGTGACCAAGATATACCCGGACAACAGGAACCCGGGGTATGTGAGCTGCGGCGGGAACGGGACCATGGCCATGGTGAGCGCCGGCGCAAACCTGAAGGGGGTGGTGGTGACCTCCCTGCCCTCGGGCGAAAGGTGTTCCCTTGGCAGTATGGGCAGGGGGAGCTCGGACGTGTGCATGTTCAACAGCTCTGCCGAGTTCTTCAGGGTCGAGTACGAGGGCGGCAGGTTTGTCCAGCAGTGCTACTACCCGCGACCCATACCTGCATAAATATCGCCCCCCTTTATGCACTCCATGCTGCTTGGCGTGAAATTCTCCCCAGTGATGAAGGACAAGGACAGGCATATGCTCGAGTTTCTTGAGGAGAAGGGTGTGAGGGTGGCGGGTGTGGAGCTCCAGCTCTTCCCCGAGACCCCGCGCGAGGCCGTTGAGAAGACGCTGGATGAGCTGCGCGGCTACGGGCTGAGGTTTGTGGGAATACATCCTCCATTTCCTTCATTCAGGGAAGAAGTTGAGCAGTGGAAGGAACTGAGGGCGGACTACTTTGTCCAGCACGCCGGCTCCCGGCACGGATACATGCAGCTTTCCGAAGAGCTCGGGGGAAAACGCGTTTTTGCCGAAAACATCTTTCCCGAAGGGGATGTGGCCCGGCTGTGCTCGCTGATTGAAGTAGGGCTCGCTGCGGATAACCTGCTCGTTGATATGGCGCACCTGCTGTTTGTGCACGGCCGGGGGCTTTACTGGATGAGCCCCTGGGAGCAGGTCGGGCATGTGGCGAAGAAAATCAGGGCGGTGCACGCGGCTGACGGCATTGATGGCAAGGGGGTTGTTCCACAGGGCGGCGGCACGCAGGGGTTCCGCCAGCTGCTGAGGGCGCTGTTCAGGCACGTCCCGGACGCCTACTATGTAGGGGAGCCATATGGGGGTCACCTCCACAACAACAAGGGGCATATTGAGAATGCGCTTGCCCTGTGGAAGCTCTGGCAGGACTTCAAAGATGGTGAATTATAAGCCCGGCGCGCCCGGGAGTCGAAGCTCTTTCGCGGCATCGCTCACAGGTTGAGGCTCCACCCCGCGCTCCACGGGCACCCCACAGAATGGTTAGGGTTGCTCCCTTCCGGGCCTGGCCCAGTTCGCCATTTGCGAGGCCACCGCGGTGCAGGGCTTCGACACCTCAGGTCCTGCTCGCTCCGCCGCGCAGTGTGCCCCTTCCCCCGGGCTTCGACCCCGCCATCGACGGTTTGCGGCAGAGGGGACGTCACCCCCCCGGCCTAGCCGGGCATTACTGTCACGCGCCAGCCATTTATATAATTTGAAAGCTTTATTTACCTCCTGCTTTGGGACTGACATGAGGGCTGTTGTTCTTGCCGGCGGTGAATCCAGCCGCTTCTGGCCGCTGAGTGAGGGTCACAAGTCACTCATCGAGATTCTGGGCGAGCCCCTCATTGCCCGGACAATCAACAACCTGCAGGGGGTGGACGAGGTTGTGGTGGTGGAGGGGCCAGGCAGGGGGGTCAGCGCCCGTCTCAAGGAGTGCAGGCTCAACAAGGAGGTGGAGTTCCGGGTTCAGGACTCGCCGCGGGGAATGTGGGACGCCATACTCGTGGGTGCGGATGATTACGGGGGAGACGTGCTTGTCCTCTCCGCCCACCACTTCAGCAAGATGGCGCTTGAAAAGATTGCTTCCGGAGGGGATTTGAAGCTCCTGCTGTCGCGCGTTCCCAACCCGAAGGATTACGGGGTTGCCGTTATGGACGGCGACCGCGTCAGGGGCATAGTCGAAAAGCCCAAGGAGCCCCCTTCCGACCTCATAGTCAACTCCATATACCGCCTCCCCTACGAGTTCATCCGGAAGCTCCGCTCCTACAGGAAGAAGGAGCACTACCTCTTTGAGCGCGCCCTTTCCGACTACCTGAGGGAGCACCCTGCCCGGGCCGAGATAATCCCCAAGGAGGAACTCCCCAGCCTGAAGTACCCCTGGGATGCGCTTTCAGTTATGGAGCGCCTGCTTGAGGAGCTGGCGCCCGCCACCCTCGGCGATGTTTCTGAGAAGGCGCACATTGAGGGGGAGGTTTTTGTGGACAGGGGCGCGAAGGTCTTTGAGGGCGCGTTCGTGAAGGGGCCCGCCTACATAGGCAAGGGCGCCATTGTCGGCACGGGGGCGCTGGTCAGGCAGAGCTCGGTTGAAAGGGGTGCAGTGGTTGGCTTTGGCAGCGAGGTCGCGAAGAGCCTTGTTGGCCCCGGCAGCAAGCTCCACCACGCATATGTGGGGGATTCCGTGCTCGGCGAGTCGGTCTGGATGGGCTTTGGCTGCGTGACCGCGAACCGCCGCCTTGACAAAAAGGAGGTTTCCTGCAGGATTGACCGCCGCAGGAAGGGCACGGGGCGCGGGCATTTTGGCTGCGCTGCCGGCAGGGGTGCCAGGTTTGGCATAAATTCCCTCGTGATGCCTGGCATCCTGATTGGCAGGGGCTCGGTTGTGGGCCCCAACACAGTGGTGGACCGCAACCTGCCCGACGGGAAAAAGATTTATGTGGTTCAGAAGAAGGTGATAAAGTGATTGTTTGCTTTGGAGGGGGGAAGGGGCTGAGCGCCACCGCCCGTGCCCTCCAGCTCAAGGATGCGGAATTCGCGGCCGTTGTGAGCACGCTTGACAATGGCGGGAGCACCGGCCGGCTGCGCAGGGAGTTTGGGGTGCCCGCAATGGGCGACTTCCGGCGCGTCGTCGATTACCTTTCAGAGAGCCCGCTGGCGCGCGTGATGGAGGGCCGCCACGGCGGGCACGCCCTCGGCAACCTCGCCATCCTCGAGCTCATCCGGGAGCACGGGTTTGTGGAAGGGCTGGAGCTGTACCGGCGCGCCATGGGGGTAAGGCGGGAGATTGTGCCACTCTACACGGAGCCTGCGGAGCTGGGGGCAATTGTTGACGGCCGGAAAATCCTCGGAGAGGAGCAGGTCGATGCGTCCCGCGGAAGGGTTGAGCGGCTGTTTGCAGAGCCGGAGCCCCCCGTGAATCCGCGGGTCCTTGAGCTTGTTGAGGAGGCGGACCTCCTTGTGTTTGGTCCGGGGAGCCTCTACACGAGCGTCCTCGTCCATTTTACCTCGAGGGAGCTTGTGAGGGCCGTCCGGGGCAGGCGCGTGGCATTTGTTGTGGGCATCGAGAATGACCTTCCCATTGTGGAGGGCTACACTCTCTCGGACCATGTCGCGGCCTTCGAGAGGTTTGCCCGCCCCTCTCACATTGTGGTCAATTCCCGCGGCAGGATTGAAATGGACATGGACGATGAGCGGCTTGTGCTCGGGGAGCTCTCCACAGACGGGAGGCACGATCCTGAGAAGCTGGGGGATGTGCTATGGGAGTTAAGATAGGGTTTGACCTGGACAGGGTGCTGTTTGACACCAACTCGTATTTCAGGGAGCTCGAGCGCGCCCTGAATGAGAAGGGGACGAGCCTGGAGGTCGTGTTTGCAGGGAATTACGGGAGGAAGGACCTTGACTTCCTTTATGGCTCGCTCGTGGAGATGTTCGGGAAGGAGGAGGCGGAGCGCATAGCCTTCGGAAATGTGGGCCGCTTTATCAACAGGGAGCTCGCGTCCCTGATGGGGGAGCTTCGGGAGAGGGGCGACAGGATATACATAATAACCGTGGGCGGCAGGCACCAGAAAAGGAAGGCAGAGGAGCTGCCCGCCAGGTTTGTTCTGGTCAAGAGCGACTATGAGAAGGCGGAGAGGGCGGCTTCCCTCAGGGTTTCGCTGTTTGTGGATGACAAGGCGAGCGTGGTTGAGGAGATGCGGGCCCGCGGCATATCCGCCGTGCAGGCGGCGTGGTACCTTGATGAAACCCGCCCGAGGATGCCCGATGCGCTGAGCTCTCCCGGCGGGCTTAGAAAACTTTTATTAAACCTTGGAAAATAGGCGGCTGTGCTTGATTTGAAGCTTGATGATGCCAGAAGGCTTGTTGAGGAAAGAGGATACCGGCGGGTGCTTGTCCTGCTTCCAGCCGGGCTGATGCAGCACGCCTCGGGTTTCTCCTTTATCGAGGAGCCCGTTTTTGCCACGTCCTTCGGGGCGTGTCATGTTCCCCCGTTTGAAGGGGATGCCATCTTCAATTTTGGCCACAGCCGCCCCCTGCGGTGGCCGCTCTACCCGCGAAATGTGCATTTCTTCGAGGTGCAGGTGCGCCGCCCCCTCCCGGAGTTTGTGCCCCCCTTCCAGAGGGTCGGACTTGTCTATGCCATCCAGTTCAGGGAGATGGTGGAGGAGTATGCCCGGTACCTTGAGGCGCAGGGAAGGGAGGTCGTGCCGGGCGGGG
>WAMX01000044.1 GCA_015522095.1 Nanobdellati archaeon
GACCCTCTCCGAGCCACACTTCAACAGCTCACTTGCCAGCCTTCTTTGAACCTTCATTTTGAATCACTCTCAAACCATTCTCCCTGGCAGCAGCCAGTATGGCTGCCCTCTTGCGCCCGCCAACCGTGCGGGCTATGCGGACCACGACCTTCGCAGGGTCCAGCGTTGCAAGCTCCTCCGGGCGGTGGACCAGCACCTCATCAAGGCCGCTCGGATGCCGGCCCCTCAGGGCAGCGGGCCTGCGGTGGCCTATGCGCGGAAGTGCCGGGCGGCCTGCCTTCCCGCGGCGTGCGGGATTCTTGCTGCCCCTCGGCTTGCGCCACTTCTCGCCAAGCCGCCTGTACTTCCAGTGCTCCGGGCGCTTGAAATTCTTACTCATTCATATACCCCCTTTTTGTCAGGAACACGCCGTCCTTGAATACGCGGCGGTCGTGCCCCTTCACCTTCGTCAGCTGCTCAATCCGGGAAGCCACCTGCCCGACAAGCTCCTTGTCAAGCCCCTCAACAAGGACCTGCTTCCCCTGAACCCTGACCTTCACGTCCGGGTGGCCCCTCGTCCTCCGCTCGGTCTTCGAGCCAAGGAAGTTGCTCACCACAATCTCCTCCCCCTGCACGGCAACCCTGAGGGGGAAGTGGACGTGGTAAATGTCAAGCACGTAGCGGTAACCCTTCGTCACGCCATCAAGGACATTGCGCACGTGGGCGCGTGCGGTGTGAAGGAACTTCTTGTCATTCTTCTTGTCGCGGGGCGTGCGTATCACGACCTTATCGCCCGACTTTGAGAAGGAAACAAGCGGCATGAAGGAAAGGTCCTTCCTGAGGGTGCCAAGCGGACCGGTGGCCTCGATGGCCTTGCCGCTAATCGAAACCGTCACGCCCTCGGGTATGTCCACGCTCGTCTCCATTTTCACACCTCAATACACATACGCTATCAGCCGCCCGCCAAGCCCCTTCTTCTTCGCATCATAGTGGGTCATCAGCCCCTGGGAGGTGCTGACCACCAGCACGCCGAAGCCCTCGGCAGGCAGGAAGCGGCGCTCCCACTTCACGAACTCCCCCTTCTTCACGGGGAAGCGGGGTTTTATCACGCCGCAGTCATTGATTTTCTTTGCGAGCCTTATCACATATATTCCTCCCTTGCCGTCCTCAATTGCCTCGAAATCCTCGAGGTATCCATTCTCCTTCATGAGCATCATAACCCGGGCGGCGAGGCTGGAGGTCGGCTTGAAGCGGAGCTCGCTCTTGCCCGCACGCTCGGCGTTTTTTATTGCACTCAGCAGGTTTGCCATCACATCGTTCAACATACACATCACCCATATTTCTTGAAGCCAAGCTTGGCCGCATTGTCCCTGAAGCACTGCCTGCACAGGTGCAGCCCGTACACGCGGATGTGGCTCCCGTAACTGTCGCATATCGAGCAGCGGCGGGCGCCCACTCCAAACTTCCGCTTCACGCGCTGCAGCGGCGTGGTCTTCTTCACGTGCTTTTGACCGTACTGTTTCTTAAGCTCAATCAGCCGGGGCTTGCTCTCCTTCATCATACCACCTCAATACCAAATTTCTCCTTTATGAAGCTTATTGCCTCGTCCCTTGTGAGCCTGTGCCTGCTGCCCACCTTCGCGGGCTTTATGAGCCTTCTCCTCACGCGGTAACCCTTCCTTCCCAGGGTGACGCACACGTCCATACCGAACACCCCTATGTCGGGGTCATACCGCATCCCCGGCAGGTCAATGTATTCCTTTATGCCAAAGGAGAAGTTGCCAAACCTGTCAAAGCTCTTTTCCCGGAGCTGCTTCCCCACGGCCTCAAAGGCGCGCTTGAGGAACTCCTCCGCCTTCTGGCCGCGCAGCGTCACCATAGCGCCTATGAACATCCGGGGCCGGACGCCGAACGCGGGGATGCGCTTCATGGACTTGGTCCTGACGGGCTTGCTCCCCGTGAGCCGCTCAAGCAGCGTTACCGCCTTCTCAAGCTTCTCGCCAGCCTCGCCAACACCGATATTGACCGTCACCTTTTCAATCACTGGATTCCTCATAAAGCGTCACCACCGGCTCCTTTCCTCCTATAACCATGACATAGTCGAGGGGCGCCTCAAAAACGTCCCTGTTGCCCTCAAGGCGGGCGAGCCCCTTCTCGCTGGAGAGCAGCTTGCCCATGCGGCCGGCCCTGCTGCCGCGGATGATGAGGCAGAGCGCCCCCTGCTCAGCTTTGAGGACCTTGCCCGGCTTTCCGCCCTTCAGCAGGAGCGTGTCTCCCGGGCGCGCATCCACATCAAGGAAATTGCGACCATCGTGGGTGGTCACCTGAAGCTTCCCCCTGAAGGGCTGCTTTGATATGACCTTCACGGGCTTTAGCGCAGCCTCCTTCTTGGGTATCTCTATGACGCGGAGCCCCTTGGGGTAGGGCACGACGCGGTAGAACTTGCCGAGGGGCGCTATAGCCACCACATCCATGAGCCCAACGGGGAACTTGTGCTCCTTCCGGGGAACGCCATCAACGGAAATGTGGCCGGCCCGTATGGCAGCCTTTGCCTCCCTCGCGGTCTGCACAAGCCCGAGAACATCGCGCACGAGCACCTGAAGGGGAACTGAGAAGTCGGCGGGGTGCGGTCCCGGCGCGGGTGATGTCACCCACACTGCGTTCTTCCTCCCTGCCTTCCAGAAAACCGGACTGACTACCCGCTTGGTGTGCCTTATCATAATAATCACCTCTCAAGTATTTTTTTCCTCCACGGATCGCTCATATCGAGCTCTATAATCTCAAGATTGCTGAAGTGTATGTTAGCAGGGACCTTGCTGCCATCAACCTTCTGGCGGGTTGCCTCCTCAACATGCACATAACCGCGCTTCCTCTCCACGGACAGCACCTTCCCTATGGTGCCCTTGAAGTCGCCCGCCTTCACGCGGACCTTGTCCCCGACCTTCAGGGGCACTGCCCTCTTCCCGTGCTTCTCCCTGAGTTCTCTGCTAAGATGCACCTTCATCACACCACCATGCTTGCTACCTTTCCGAGCCCCGGCCATCTCTCAATCGCCTCCCTTGCAAC
>WAMX01000045.1 GCA_015522095.1 Nanobdellati archaeon
CCGTCAGCCCACCCTCCACAGGCTCAGCATAATGGGCCACAAGGTCCGCCTGCTTCCCGGGCGCACCTTCCGCATAAACCCTTCAGTCTGCGCGCCCTACAACGCAGACTTTGATGGGGACGAGATGAACCTTCACGTCCCGCAGGGCGAGGAGGCCCGGGCGGAGGCGAAGTTCCTCCTTGGCGTTCCGTACAACCTCCGCAGCCCCCGGTTTGGAGGCGTGATAATTGGCGGGTGGCGCGGCCACCTTTCCGGAACCTTCCTGCTGACCATGGAAGGGACAGAGCTGTCCCGCGAGGAGGCAGTCCAGCTCCTGCGTGCATCCGGCTACGAGGGGGAAATCCCCGGCAAGAAAAAATTCACCGGAAAGGAAATATTCAGCTTCTTCCTTCCCGACGGCCTCAATATCCACTTCAGGAGCAAGGCTGCCAAGAGCGGCAAAATCCCTGAAGATGAGGGAGAGGTCATCATAAAGGACGGGAAGCTCGTCAGGGGCGTGATAGATGACAACGCCATCGGTCCCTTTGGCGGCGTGCTCCTCGACCGCATAATCCAGGACTATGGCCCGGAGTTTGCCGTGGACTTCCTCAACAAGATTACAAACCTTGCGCTGAAGTACCAGATAATGCGCCAGCTCACCATCGGTGTGGATGATTTTGAAATACCTGCGGAGGCGAAACGCGAGATAAGGAAGGTCATAAGCGCAGCCGAGCGCGACGTCCACAGGATGGTGGACCGCTTCCACGCCGGCAAGTTTGAGCCGTGGCCGGGCATGACCGTGGAAGAAACGCTGGAAAGCGAGATACTGCACCGCCTTAACAAGGCAAGGGATGAGGTCGTGGACATAGTCGCCTCGCACCTTGAGCTCCCGAACTCGGCGGTGGTAATGGCGATCAGCGGCGCGAGGGGCAAGCTGCTCAACGTGGGGCTCATAGCGGGAATGGTTGGACAGCAGGCTATAAGCGGCGCCCGCCCGAGGCGCGGCTACTACAGCAACCGCACATTCCCACACTTCGCTCCCGGCGACCTTGGCGCAAAGAGCCGCGGCTTTGTTGCGAACTCCTATGGCTCGGGGCTTGATCCCTTTGAGTTCTTCTGGGTTTCCGCATCCGGCCGCGAGGGGCTGACTGACACGGGCGTCAAGACGCCCAAGAGCGGTTACATGTACCGCCGCCTCAGCAATGCGCTGCAGGACCTGAAGGTGGAGTATGATGGCACCGTCCGCGATGCTTCCGGAACGATTGTCCAGTTCCTCTACGGAGAGGACGGGCTTGATGTGAGCAGGACCGATTTCGGGGAGATAAATGTGGAAAAGCTTGCAGAGGTGATAGATGATGCTTCCAAAAAGGCTTGAAGAGATGGTGGAGCGGGTTGCCAGGGAGCGCGGGCTTGCCGGCGCAAGGAAGACCAAGCTCCGCCGCTTCGTTGAGGCTGCCTACAGCAATATGAGGGTGATGCCGGGAGAGGCGATTGGCATAGTCACCGCGCAGAGTATGGGCGAGCCGGGCACGCAGCTCACCATGCGTACCTACCACTACGCCGGCGTCCTCGAGATGAATGTTACGCTGGGTCTGCCGCGCGTGATTGAGATTGTGGATGCCCGCTCGAAGCCCACAACCCCCATGATGACCGTCTACCTCTCGGGGGAGGCCGCCACGGATGACAAGGCAGCCAAGAAGGTCGCCCTGCGCATAAGGGAAACGACGCTCCGCGAGGTAATCGAAACCGTTGAGACTGACATAATTGAGAAGAAGGTGGTTGTGACCCTTTCTGAGGAGAGGATGGACAAGTACGGGCTCGATATGGAGGAACTCCTCCGCGTTTTGAGGAAGAAGGTCAAGGGCGTCAAGATTGAGGGCGACGGAAAGAAGGTCGAGTTCGTGCTCAAGAAGCCCAGCATGCAGAAGCTTTACAAGCTCAAGACCACGCTGCTCGACACATATGTGGCGGGCGTGGAGGGGATAAAGTACGCGCTTGTCCGCAAGGAGGGCAACGAGTTCGTGATATACACGGA
>WAMX01000046.1 GCA_015522095.1 Nanobdellati archaeon
GAATATATATTTTGGTGCCAACAGTTATTTTAAGTGTCATCCGTTTTCCGTGGCAATCCAGCTCTCGGCTTCCTTCAGCACCTTGTCCTTCGGGAGGCCGAGTATGCGGCTCGAGCCGCCCGAGATGTAGACGCCTATTATCTGGTCGGACTCGCGCACCACGACATCATTGTGGGTGATTATGATTATCTGGGCATCCTCGCTCATCTTCCTGAGCATGCGCACAAGCTTCTCGCTGTTGTCCTTGTCAAGCGCCGCCTCAATCTCATCAAAGACATAGAAGGGCGAGGGCTTGACCTCCTGTATGGCGAATATGAGCGCGATGGCTGCCAGCGTTTTCTGCCCGCCAGAGAGTGCTTCCGTTGGCAGCTCGCGGCCGTGGACAATTGTGCGGATACTGACGCCGGACTCAAATATCTCCTCGCCATCAATCTCAAGCCAGCTCTCTCCATTCATGACCTCCGAGAAGACGCGCTTGAAGCTTTCGTTTATGCGGGAGAACGTATCCATAAAGACCTGCCGCTTCTGCTGCTCAATCTCATCCATCATCTTCAGTATTGCCTCCTTCTCCTCGCGCAGCTTCTCAAGGCGGTCGGTTATGTCCTCCATGAGTTTGCTGATTTCCTCAAACTCCTCCACGGCACGGAAGTTCAGCTCCCCCAGCTTTGAAAGCTCCCGCGACACCTCGGAAAGTACCTGCCGGGGGTTGTCAACGGGCTCGACCCCCTGCGGAAGGCTCTCCTTCAGGGAATTTAGCCGCTCCTGAGTGTCGCGAACCCGCTCGTCAATGACCTTTATGTCCGCACCCAGCTGGTAAATCCGGTTCTGGAGCGCCTTCAGCCCGTCCTCAAGCTTCGATTTCTCCGCCAGCTCCCCCTTCAGCCGGTCCTCTATCTCGGCTATCTTCCCCTCAAGGGCTTCAACCTCCCCCTTTACCTTCTTCCGGATGTCCGCGAATCCTGCAAGCCGCTTCTCAAGCTCGGCCTGCGAAGACACAAGCTCCTTCTTCAGCTTCCGGTAGTTCTCAAGGTCCGGCTCAAGCAGGTTCTGGATGGTGTCTTCCGCACTCCTGATGGCGGACTCGAGCCGCATCTTCTCCGATTCAAGCCGCAGGAGCTTCTCCGTGAGCTCGCTGACCTTCTTCTCCCCCGTGAATTTCGGCTCCTTGAGCTCGCCGAACTCGAGAAGCTTTCGGTTGAGGGCCTTCAGCTTCTCCTCCACGGCATTCATCTGCTTCTTCCGCCCTGAAAGCTCCCTGCGCAGGGATGACAGCCGCTCCGAGGTGTCCCTGAGCCGCAGTGAGTCAAACTTCCGGGACAGCTCCGCCTTCACGGTGGAAAGCCGCCCCGTCAGGGCATCTCGCTCGGACTCAAGCTTCTCAATCTCCTGCCGGAGCGCCCGCAGCTTCTCGCTCCGCTCGGACTCCTCCTGGAACTCATAAGGAGTCAGCTTCCCAACAACCTTTCCCACCTTCGGGAGCTCCCCGGCATCAACGGACCCCTCAATGATGTGTGCCCAACCCGCCTCAAGCTCGGGGTGCTCGCCCTCCGGCACGACCACCGAGAACGCAAAGGGCAGGACCCCTGTCGGATCATCAACAAGCTCCCCGAGGAGCCGGTAGCCCTTCTTGCGCAGCTCCCGCACCCCGGGAGGCATCCCGGACGAGTGGATGAGCTCCTTCTCCTCCCTGCGGAGGGAGGACAGCCTGCCCGTGAGCTCCTTGAGTTGCTTCTCCAGCTGGACCTGCTCGCGTTCAAGGGACTTCTGCCGCTCCATGAACCGAACCCGCTCCGCCTCGATCGAGAGCTTCTTCTGCTCTTCGGACTTCAGCTGCGCCTCAAGCCCGCGGATTATGCCCTCAAGGGAGGAGCGTTCCACTGAAAGCTCGCGCACCTTCAGGGCCAGCTCATCCTTCTGCGCCTTCAGCCTGCGATACTCCTGCAGCTTGAGCTCATAGGCCTGCTTGAGCTCGGACATCCTGGCAACAAGCCCGTCCTTCTCCTTCCTGAGTGACAGGAGCTCCCGCTCGAGGTCGTTGAGCTGCTTCCGGTCCCGCTCGACATCGGCCATCAGCGAGCGCTTCCTGCGCTCAATTCCCTCAATCTGGGAATCCACGGAACCTATCCGCTTCTTCAGGGAGTCAAGTGCTTCCCTCTCCCTTGCCTCGTCCGAATCGACCTTCTGCAGGGCCATGCGGGCGCGCTCAAGCTCCGTCATCAGCTCAATCTTCTTCTGCATCCCCTCGCGCTCGAGCCGGGAGGTCAGGGACTCGAGCTTTGAAAGGAGCTCCTCCTTCTCGCCCTCAAGCCGCTCAATCTGGGCCTGCTTCTTCTCCTTCTCCTCGCCAAGACGCGCAATCTTTTCCTCCATTGCCCTGAGCTCCTCAAGCTGGAGGCCAAAGCGGGCACGCTCCTGCAGGGACTTCAGTTCCCGGAAGCGGAAGACCTTCTCCCTCTCAAGCTTGAGCCTGTTGTACATGCGCAGCCGCTCGTTGTGCACCGCCTCAACCTGTGAGAGCCGGGACTCCACACCTTCAAGGTCCGTCATTGCCCTCTGCTTCTTCTTCTCGTAGAGCTCAATCCCCGCCACGACCTCAATGAGCTCGCGCCGCTGGACGGGGGTCATGTTCACAAACCGCGTTATGTCACCCTGCCGGACAATATTGTGACCGTCGGGGTAAATGTTTATGGAGGCAAGCGCGTCGAGTATGGCAAGCCGGGTGGAGCGGGAACCATTGAGGCGGTAGATGCTCGTGCCGTTGCTCAGGAGCTTTCGGCTTATCCGGAGCGTTCCGCCCTCAAAGCTGTCGGAGGCAATAACGAGCTCAACCTCCGCGCTCGATGCCACCTTCGTCTTTCCCTTGTAGATGAGGTTCTGCGCGCCTTTGGAGCGAAGGGAGGAGAAGCTCAGGCTTCCCATAACGAAGCTGAGAGCATCCATTATGTTGCTCTTCCCCGAACCATTCGGGCCCACGATGGCGGTTATGCCCGGATCAAAGGCAAGGGTCACCCTCTTTCCGAAGGACTTGAACCCCGCCACCGTAAGGCGGTCAATCCGCGAGCCATTTTTCATAATCCTCACTCGCCTCCGCTTTGAGCTTTATTATGGCGGGCAGCTCGTAGGGATGGAGCTCCCGTGCAAGCCGCTCAAACTTTTCAGGTGTTGCTGTTTTTGCAATCAGCAGGGTCTCCCTTTCGGATTCAAGCCTGCCCTTCCACACATACAGGGACCGGCCGGGCACGAGGTTTATGCACCTGCACACGCCCGCCTCAAGGAGTTTTCTCGCCAGGGCCTCCGCCTCCGCATCGGGAACGGGGACATAGAAAAGCCACATAAGAGCAACCCGCGCGCGCAGTAGTTATTTTTTGTGGTCTATCTTCACTATGCGCCATATATTCTCAAGCACCTTCTTCTTTGCCTTCTCCAGCTCGAGGCCATCGTCCACATATCCCCCCACATAGGTGGTGCGTCTGGAGCCGCGGAGAATCTCCGCATAAACCCTGTCCCCTGCAACCATAAGGGTTAGCTTGAATCCGGGAAACTTCAGCACAACCGTGCCATCGGGCGTCTCGGACAGGCTACCCTCTGAAAATACGAGTGACATAGCTCACTCAGGAGCGGAGTATATTAATTCTTTTACCCTGCCATTGACAATGGCAAGCCTCCGAACGCCGTATCCGCCCTGCACGGGAAGCAGGCAGTCGCCCACCACGTGGTCAGGGGTGCAGTTGAGGAGGCGGAGGTTGGAGTCATCTATCGCCAGTGACGAGTTGCCTTCAACCTGAATTGCAAGCCGTGAGGAGGTAATGAGGTCACGGGAAAAGAAGTGGAAGGCAAAGAGCAGCATCCCCATCAGGTAGGGGTAAACCAGAAGCTCGAAAAGCTGTCCCCTCATCTCACCACCTCGGATAAGTTTTGTATGTGTATGTGTCGGTCGCGGGGTCATAGGGGATGCCCAGCTTCTCAGGGGGGACATTTGGGAAGTCGGAGAACTCAAAGGGAGAGCCGTATGCAATCATGCCGCGGACCATTGAGCGGGCAGCCCTCACCCGGAGGGACTCGTTGAGCTCTGCCAGACGGGCCTCCGAGAGGGCAACATATTGCCGCGCATCGGCGTAGAGGAAGGTGAAGAGCCAGAGCAGGAGGAAGAGGGAAATCAGGAACTCAACAGACTTCAACTTCAACACCCCCTCCCGTGCTCTCAATGGAAAGGCACTCCTCGCCGGTGATATTGACGGGCTGGCAGGTTGCGGGAACCGAGCGGCTCGCCGAGGTTGGCGATTCGATGGACAGCTCGCCGGGACAGGAAATGGAAAGCCACCTGCCCGGGAAGGGCCTGACGGGGAGCCTCAGCTCCGTTCCCTCGGGGCGGGCGGCTATGAATTCCGCCCACATTTCAACCGTCTTTACCGCCCTGCGGTCAACCGCCTTCTGCAGTGAACCCCTGACGGACGAGAAGAGCGTGAAGACAACTGAGATGTATGAAACGAGGAGAAGTGTCACAACCAGGAACTCAACACTGAGCTGCCCCTTCAATCAAGTCCCCTCAAGTTCTCCACAAGCTTTTCCACCGACTCCGCGTGCGACAGCACGAGGGGGATGCGCTCGCGCTTGGCAAGCTCTATCCCCAGCGGGTCCGGCTCGACATGCTCCCCGTGCAGCACCACTATTGCTGGCTTGAGACTCGTGAGCTTGATGGCAATCATGGGGCTCCTTCCGCGGCGGACGTGGGTGAACACAAGCGCCCGCTGGGTGGTGGAGCCATAAATCTGGGCGAGCTCCACGGGGCTGAGCTCCACAATCGCCTTGACGCTGTCCACGACCGTGTAACCATAGACACTGTTGTCCATGTTCTTCTCGCCGACCAGAAACTCTCCCTCAACGGCCTTCAGAACATCCTTTATCTTGCGCGGCTCCGTGAACTCCTTTATGGCGAGGATTGCCTCAAAGAACTTGCTCCCCTCAAGGAGCTTGGTGTATTCCTGAATCACGCCGCCGCCCCGTTCCTGGTCAATCTCAATGAGGGCATCAACTATGCGTGCCACAAGCCGCGTGCCCGGCGACTTCCTGCGCCCGGACTCATAATCGGAAATCACGGAAGAGCTGATTTTGAGCTTCCGGGAGATGTCCTTCTGGGAAACCCCAAATATCTCCCTCCACTTCCGTATCATCCCGCCCGGGTTCTCGGAGAGCGCAATCTCGCCGGCAATCCGGACGGCAAGCTTCGAAGTATCCACCTCGACATTAGTCGTAATCCTTTAAATTTCTATCGAGGATGCTCGTCACCTTCGGCAGCCGCGCCGCATCCTCGCGGGTTATGAGAAAGCTCTTCTCCCTCCCAAACGGCTCCAGCTCGCTCGCCCTGAGCATGACCCACTCATC
>WAMX01000047.1 GCA_015522095.1 Nanobdellati archaeon
GTACATCGGGGAGCTTGAGCTCAAGAAGTACGCGATACTGATGGACGACAGCCTTAGTGAAGCGGAGAAGAAGGAGAAGATTGCAGAGCTTGAGGAGGAGAAGATGTCCCTCATAAAGGAGTCCCTCAGGACCCTCAAGCGTGCGAGAATCTCCACGACAGCAAGGCTCCGGCTGGCGCCCAGGACCGTGGAGCTCGACGGCGATGTTGTTCAGGAGGACAATGTGACGCTGGAGGTTCCGACGGATGAGGGCGAAGTCGTGGAAGTGCAGGTGAAGGACAGCGAAGTTGAAGTCAAGGGGCGAAAAGCTAAGGTCAGGGCAAGGGCAGAGATGGAGTTCGAAGATGGCCGCCTGAAATTCAGGGGGAAGGCAATAGTGCTTCCCGACAGGGTTGTCGAGCGGCTGAAGGCAAAGGCAGCAGAACTCGAGCTTGAAGAGAAGGATGGCAGGCCCGTGTACCGCGGCAGGGTGGTCAGGCGCGCAAAGCTGCTCGCCTTCATACCCGTCGAGATAACGGGCACAGTTGAGGCAGATGCTACCGAGGGTAAGGTTCTCAGCCAGAAGCTGCCGTGGTGGGCAGTCTTCGCGACTGAGTAAACCTTTTATTCTTTCTTTTTTTATCGAAAGGTGATAGCTTCTGATTCCGTCCTTGATAAGCTCCTTGTGAGGGGCGATCTCTTCATAGAGGGGATTTCCAGGAAGTACCTGAACCCTGCATCCTGCGATGTGCCCATCGCGTCAGGGCGGGTGTGGGTCGCCTCCAGGGTCTTTACAAGTCTCGGGGAGGGGCGCCTGAAGAAGTTTGCATCATACAGGGGGGAGCTCCCTGACATTGTCCTCGAATCCGACAAGCTTTACATCATCGAGGGACCGGAGATTTCAATCCCCCGGGGCTATGTGGGCCTTGTTGATGCCAAGAGCACCACGGGAAGGCTCGGGCTCAAGGTCGATCTCATAACCGAGGTGTCCGGGACGGAGGGCGTCAACCTCATCCCCCCGGGATACTCGGGGCGCACGTGGTTCATGCTCTCGCCCCACGTTCCCGTGGTTCTCGAGAAGAAGGACCCGCTTGTCCAGCTCCGCCTCCGCAAGGCGGGAAGCACGCCCTTCTCGTCGCAAGAGCTTGCCTCCCTCTACGGGAAGGAGATAATGCTCACAAATGGCCGCCTGATTCCCTTCTCGAAGGCGGTTCACGGCAATTCCACCATCGTGCGCGCCTCCGTGTCGAGGGTTGCAATGCTCCGAAGGGATGTCAGCGAGCCCGTGATCTATGGCGCAAAGGAAAAGCACGAGCCCTCCGAGTACTGGAAGTTTTTCATCAACCGGAAGAGCTCCTTCGAGCTCAGGCGCGGAGAGCTTTACCTTATGGGCACGGCCGAGAGCTACTTCACGGGGCAGTCCGTATGCTGGAAGCTTCATCCCCTCTCTGACCTCTTCTCCCGGTTCGTGGAGACCCACAGGGCGGGCTTTGTTGATCCCGGCTTCAATTCCACCATCACGCTCGAGATTAAGAACCACTTTGAGGACACGGTGGTCTTTGAGAACCAGATTGTCACGCTTGCGGACTGGGAGGCTGTTGAGGGCAGGGCGAGCGAGTATTCCGGCCACTATCAGGGACAGGTGTCCCCCGCCCTTCCCCGGCAGTTCAGGGGCTACCGCAAAATATGGGGGGAACTTGATGGATAAGGTCGGGCGGTTTGAGCGCATGGGCTACCGCTTTGAGGGAACGGGAGCAGTGGAGATATGCCGCTGGACCAAGAACGCGCTGAAGGGCAGGGGCGCGTGCTACAAGCAGAAGTTCTATGGCGTGCCCGCCCACAGGTGCATGGAGTTCACTCCCAGCGCGCTGTTCTGCAACAACAACTGCATCTACTGCTGGCGGCCCGCCGAGTTTATGACCCCGCCGGGGGATGTGGAGTGGACTCCTCCCGCACGTATGGTCGAGAGCCTTGTGGAGAAGAGGAAGAAGCTGCTCTCGGGGTTCGGGGGGAATGAGAGGGTTGATCCACGCCTGTTCCGGGACTCCCTCGAGCCGGCCCACTTCGCAATCAGCCTCAGCGGGGAGCCGGCGAGCTATCCCCACCTCTCCGAGCTGGTGGCCCACCTGAAGGAGAGGGGTGCCTTCTCCATCTTCCTCGTGACAAACGGGCAGTACCCGCAGGCTCTTGAGCGGCTTGACCCCCTGCCAACCCAGCTATACCTCAGCCTTACCGCCCCCACTCCCGAGCTTTACAGGAAGATCTCGGTGCCGGCCGGGCGCGATGCGTGGGAGAAGCTCCTGCACTCCTGCGATTTCCTCTCCCGTGCGGCGACCCGCACCGTTGCCCGCGTGACCCTCATAAGGGGCGTCAATATGGTCGAGCCCGAAAGGTGGCGGGAGCTGCTCGCGCGGTGCAATGCACATTTCATAGAGTTCAAGGGGTACTCGTGGATAGGAATGAGCAAGCGCCGCCTCTCCCTTGAGACTGTCTCTTATACACATCTCCGA
>WAMX01000048.1 GCA_015522095.1 Nanobdellati archaeon
ACGACGGGCAGCACCTCATAGTCGCCCTTGGAGGCAATGTTCTCTGCCTTGCTCAGGGTGGAGTCCTTCACAACAGGGATGGGACTCGCTATTGAACCGGCAGGGGTTTTTGCAACCTGCCTGGTGTCCTTCACGGCACGGGCCACAAGCTCGTCAGTGATGCCCTTCCTGCCCACGGGCAGGGCATCGACACGCCACGAGAGAAGGAGGCGCGCCGCCCTGTAAAGGGGCGTTGCCGGCGGAACCTGCTCAACCCTCCTTGCAAATGAGCGGACCCTGGCTGTGCGCGGGGCCGAACCGGCGGCCCGCCTGTCAACCGCATAAATTTTCTCGCCCTCCACGGCAAACACGGGCCGGTCCAGCTTAAGCTTCTCCACCCTTTCGCTGAGAGGAACAATCCTTGCGGGAACGGCAACATCCTTCACGGAGCTCGTCAGCATGCAGAGAAAAAAGGAGGAAGTATAAATGGCTTAGCCGGACCACGACTTGAGCTTGCGGAAGAACTCGCGCTCATCCTCGTCGAGGCTCGGCTTCACCTTTATCAGCGCCTCCTTGAAGTGCTTCATCCCGACGGGTTCCATGAAGTGCTCGGGAAGTATTTCCACCGCCCTGAGCTTGTCGGGGTCACCGAGCGCAGAGTTCACGGACTCCAGCAGCTTTCCGCTGAACCTGGAGCGGAGCTCGCTCTCCCCCAGCTCGCCGGCCAGATACTTCTCGATGGCATCCCTGGCATCCTGAGCCCTCCTTATGGCATTGCGCATGACTATGAGGGCCGCTTCCCTGACAAGGGCCTCAAGATCAGCGCCCGTGTAATTCTCCGTCTTCCTCGCAAGCTCCTCGAGGTCCACGCCCTCCATCTTCAGCCTGCGCGTGTGGACCTGAAGTATCTTTTTCCGGGCTTCCTCATTCGGGAAGGGAATGTATATCTGCGTGTCAAAGCGTCCGGGCCTCATCAGAGCGGGGTCCACAAGGTCCGGGCGGTTGGTGGCAGCCATTACCACGACGCCGTTGAGCTTCTCAATCCCGTCCATCTCCGTGAGCAGCTGGTTAAGAACGCGGTCGGACACCTTGCTCGCATCCGAGCCGCGCTTGCCCGCGAGTGAATCAATCTCGTCGAAGAAGATGATGCAGGGCGCAACCTGCCTCGCCTTGCGGAATATCTTGCGCACGGCGCGCTCGCTCTCGCCAACCCACTTGCTCAGGAGCTCCGGTCCCTTCACCGCTATGAAGTTCGCATTGGACTCGTTCGCAACGGCCTTGGCGACAAGCGTCTTTCCGCATCCGGGCGGGCCATAGAGGAGCACACCCTTGGGAGGCTCTATCCCGAGGCTCGAATAGGTGCCGGGGTACTTCAGGGGCCACTCCACGCTCTCCACAAGCCGCTGCTTGGCGTCCTCAAGCCCTCCTACATCCTCCCACTTGACGCTGGGTATCTGGAGCAGGGCATCCCTCATCCCGCTGGGCTCTATCTCCCGGAGGGCGTTCATGAAGTCCTCCATTGAGACCTCAATCTTGTCAAGCACCTCCGCCGGAAGCTCCTCGGGTATCTCGCCCTTCTCCTTGATTATCTCGGGAAGGAGGCGGCGAAGGGACTTCATGGCGGCTTCCTTGGTGAGCATTGCGAGATCAGCGCCCGTGAACCCGTTTGTGAGCTCGGCCACCCTCTTCAGGTCGACATCGCCGGCAAGGGGCATCCCCCTCGTGTGAATCTGGAGGATTTCATACCTGCCATTGCGGTCCGGCACGCCAATCTCAATCTCGCGGTCCAGCCTGCCGGGACGGCGGAGCGCCGGGTCAATGGAGTCGGGCAGGTTGGTGGCGCCAATGACAATCACCTGGCCGCGCCCCTTAAGGCCGTCGAGCAGCGTGAGCAGCTGGCTCACCACGCGCCGCTCCACCTCCCCGTGCACCTCTTCCCTGCGCGGGGCTATGGCATCAAGCTCGTCTATGAAGATTATGGAGGGTGCTGTCTTCTCGGCCTCCTCAAAGATGTCGCGGAGGCGCTTCTCGCTCTCGCCATAAAACTTGCTCATTATCTCGGGCCCGTTTATGACGAGGAAGTTGGCGTTGGTCTCATTCGCCACTGCCTTTGCAAGCAGGGTCTTGCCCGTGCCGGGCGGGCCATAGAGGAGCACGCCCTTGGGCGGGTCAATTCCCAGCTTCTGGAAGAGCACGGGATGCTTCATGGGCAGCTCCACCATCTCGCGTATCTTCTTTATCTCCTCCTTGAGGCCGCCAATATCCTCGTAACTAACGCCGGGGACCACGGCCTCGTCGGGTTTCATGGGCTTCTCGCTTATGTCCAGCTCGGTCTGCTGGGTCACATACACAATTCCCTTCGGGTCTGTGTTGGCAACCACGAAGGGAAGGGACTGCCCCATTATGTCAAAAACCGCAAGATCGCCCTTGTGGAAGGGCTTGTTGACCATGCGCTGCTTGAAGTAGTTGGTTATGTCTCCGCGGAGGAATATGCGCTCAACCGGCGCGAGCAGGACCTTCTTTGCCGGCTTCGCCTCCGCCTTCGCAACCTCAACAAAATCGCCGAGCTGCACGCCCGCATTCTTCCGGATTATCCCGTCAATGCGGACAATGTTCTTGCCCTCATCCTGGAGGCGGCTGCGCCACGCGACTGCCGCAGTCTCGCGCGTGCCCTTTATGGTGATTATGTCGCCCGTGGACAGGCCAAGGGCTTCCATTGTGTCGTTGTCGAGCCGGGCAATCCCCCGGCCGACATCCGCGTACTCCGCTTCTGCTACCTTCAGCTTAACCATCTCAATCACTCTATCTTCAGCTTTGTGCCCTTCTCCTTGCGGAGCTTCCTGACCCGTATCTCAAGCACGCCGTTGTTGTAGCTCGCCTTCGCAGTCTTAGGGTCAACCTCGACGGGCAGGGTCAGCATCTTGTGGAAGCCAACCGAGCTGGCCGTGACCTCCTCGCCCTTTTTGGTCTTCTTCCTGCTTTCCTCCTTCTTCTGGGCGCGTATCTCAATCTCGCGCTCGGTGAGGTTCACATCGATGTCCTTCTTGCTCATGCCCGGAAGCTCTGCAGTGATGATGAGCTCGTCCTTGGACTCATTCAGGTCCACGAAGGGCTCCCTGAACCCGACCTCAAACCTCCGGACGGCCGGCGTGAAATCCGGTCCCTCGAAGAGCTCCTCGAACATCTTGTCCAGAGCCTTCCAGAACCTCCTTACATCATCAAACGGGTCCATTATAGTCACCCCCAGTTACTTTATTGAAGGTCATTTTTTAAATAGTTTTTGCGTGAAGGCTTTAAAAGTCCGTGAGTATATAGGGGCTTATCAAGAGGGGGGTCCGGTGAAAAACAGGAAAAATGTGGTGCTGCTGGGGACAACCAGCTTTTTCAATGATTTCAGCAGCGAGGCAATATTCACACTCCTCCCGCTGTATCTCCCCTCGCCCGAGGCAGTTGGCATTGTCGGGGGGATAATGAGCGGGCTGGGGGACCTCACAAAGGTATATTTTGGCTATCTCTCCGACAGGATGGGGAAGAGGCGCCCGCTGGTTTTTGCGGGCTATTTCCTCTCCGCCCTGTCAAAGCTCCTCATAGCCCTTGTGCGGTGGCCCTTCTTCGTGGCATTCCTGCTCACGGACAGGCTTGGAAAGGGTGTGAGAGAGGGTCCCAGGGACGCAATACTGAGTGTGGCGGACAACCGCGGCTGGGCGTTCGGCGTGCAGAAGGCGCTTGACACGACAGGGGCAGTCTTCGGCGGGATGCTTGCATACTTCATAATAAGCAGCGGAATGGACTTCAGGCAGGGGATGCTTGTGGCCGCAGCGGTGGGCTTCCTGTCGCTTTTGCCCCTGCTCTGGGTCAGGGTGCCGCCCTTCAAGAGATCGAAGGAAGGCTTTGAAGAAACGCTGCACGGGGTTTCCCCGCGGGTCACGCACCTCCTGCCCGTGGCGGCGGTTTTCGGGCTCGTGGCGGTTTCACCAATGCTGGTGATTCAGGAGGCATACAGGCAGGTGGGTCCGCTTGGAATCCTTGCGTATGTCGCCTTCAACATAATATATGCGTTCTCGGCAGGGGAGCTCGGAAGCCTGTCCGACAGGGTGGGAAGGACGCCCGTGATAGTGGCAAGCTTCCTCCTTGCCTCAGCCGCGTTTGCGTCCGTGTTTGCAGGGGGGCTCTTCACCGTGCTGGGCTTCGCGCTCTACGGGGTGTCAATAGGCGCGTTCAACTCGGCAACCCGCGCACTGATTGGTGATCTCGCGAAGAGCCATGTCGCTACGTCGCTCGGTGAGTTCCAGACAGTATTCGGGCTCGCCGTGTTCGCGGGCTCAATCCTCACAGGCTGGCTGCTCAATTTCTGGGGAAGGGAAGCATACCTTCTCCTGTCCGCAATGGCCCTGGCCGCCGTGCCGGTTTACAGGAGCTCGCTCAGATTGAACGGCTGAGCTCCGCAAGGGGATGCCCCTTAGCGTGGAGGTGGAAGCGCTTGTACCAGCCAAAGGGCGCGCGGTTGCAGCCGAGGGCGGAGCTGAGCGCGTTGAGGACCTCAATGGCCTCCCCGGGAGAGGACAGGTTCTCCGAAAGATGCGCATAGGGGTAGATGAAAGCCTCCCCGCACTTGACCCAGCCCATTACCTTGCGTATTTCCTGAACTGCCTGCGGCACCTTCCTGGAGTCTCCCGGCTCCACGGTGACGAACACCACCAGCGCATCCTCAATCCGCTGGTGGGGCTGGGCATCCTTCTCAGCGAGCTTTGTGGGTCTGGTCGTCCAGTATTCAAGGAGGTCTGCGTGGATGAGGAGCATCTTCATGGGTGCGCATAAAGGCAAGAAAATAAAAATATTCGCAAATAAGACTCAGGTGAGATGGTGGCCCGCACTCCTCGTCTTCCTTATGGGGTGCGCCGGGAGCGTCCCCGAGATCAGGGGGACCGTTCACTCAAACGGGACGCACGCTATTTTTGAGTTTCCCGGAGCGCCAGACAACACCACGGTCAGCATAGAGCTTTACGCCGTGGATGATGAGGTCGGCAGGGGAGTCCAGTGCAGGGTGCGCTCGGGGAGGTGCC
>WAMX01000049.1 GCA_015522095.1 Nanobdellati archaeon
CCAGCCACCTCCCCGCGCCCACGCCCTGCTTGCTGAGGTTGATCTCCACCTCCGCAAGCCCCTCTGCTCCCGTGGTCGCATTCGGGAAGGGCGCGGACAGGCTGCGCGGATACCTGCCGTATGTGCTGTCGGCAAGGAGGCGCTCCACGCTTATGTTTGCCCCTGCCAGGGCGGTCCCATTTGGCTGAGTGACATACACGGGCACCCTTACCGTGTCGCCAACCCTGAAGTCCCCGAGGAACGCCCAGTCACCGGGCGTGTCCCCGTAGAACCGCACAACGTCGTTCCTCGAGCCGACGCTCAGGAACGTGAGCTTCCCTATTCTCCTGCTCTGCGGGGGCTGGTCGAGCGAGATGGTGTTGTTCAGCACATCCCACCCCGGCTTCCCTTCGGGAATGAGCGAATATGCAAGGGTGTTGTATCGCGTTCCGTTGTCAATGAGTGCCACGGCAAAGCGGTCCGAGTTGTTCCCGTTGCTGTTTATGTCGGCGCCCACGAACATCCCCGTGTAGGGGTCCCACTCCCCGAGGAACTGCTCATCCAGCGTTCCCGTGACTATTATGCCGCTGCTCGAGAGGGAAACATTGAGCTTGTACCCGTTCGGGAGGATTGTCCTGCCGCCAAGGGTTATCTGGCTCCCGCTTATGCCCTTGACCTCCCATATGTTCCCGTAGGCGTCCGTGAATGTCCCGCCCGGCGAAAGCGGCTGCGACGCGCTCAAATTGGAGCTCTCATTCACCCATACGTGCGTGCCATTTGAGACCATAAACGCGGTTATCTCCTGAGCAGGGCTCATGGGCTCGCTCCTTATGAGCCACGTGAGGCCGTGCGACTTGGGCTGGAGCCCTGCAGGCAGGAATATTGTGTAATAGCCACCTCCGCCCGATTCATTCCAGTAGCTGCCGCACACGCCGTTGAAGGCGTGCCGTATCTTCACATTATCATTCTGCACGAGGCGAACCTCCCACGTGCGCGGGTCGGAGCTGAGCTGGAACGTGTCATTTGGTGCGCCTCCTGACAGCACGTACCCGTTCCCCTCCTCGTACACCCACAGGTTTGTGCCGTTGCTCGTGAGGTTTATGCGCGTCCCGCCGGAATACCACTGCCACTCACCCTCGGGGGAAACGCTGAACTCGCCGGTCCAGTTCGCTCCGTCGGGAGAAAGCATCAGGTCATTGGCGCACCTGTCCTCCATATTGTCGAGGAAGACATCCACCTTCGAGTCTTCCCTGCTCCAGAGATACACCTCATACATCTTTGGAATGAACGCCTTTGCGCCCCCCACCCTTATGAACACTTCCTCTTCCTTGGTGCGGTTCTGGTCGTCCGTGAGCTTGAAGCTTATGCTGTACTCCCCGGAGCTGAATGTCGAGAGCGAAAGGCTAACATTGCACTGGTTGTCCTGGACGGACAGGAGGTAGGGCACGCTCAGCTTGATTGGTTCGAACTCGCCCATCTTGAACGCAAAGGTCGGCTCCGCGCATCCCGTGGAGGAGAAATTGTGCGGCCTTGACTCGCCCTCAAATGCCGTGAACTCCACGGAGAGGTTCTCGCTGCGGGCGTAGGTTGGCGGCCCGAACATGTCCCCGGGGCGGTACTTTGCGTTCACGAAGAATGATGCAACCTGGAACCAGCCCCTTCCCTTGTCCGTTCCCTTGCCGGTCGTGACCTCCGCCACCGCCTCGTAGTACCCGTCCTTCGTTATCCCAGATATGTTGAGCACCCTCACATTGCTCTGCGGTCCCCACGGGTACACGACCGTTCCCGTCAGGACCTGGCTGCTGTGGCTCACGGGGACGGGGAATCCCTCCATCCTTCGGACCTCCTTGATGGACACGGAGGATATTGAGAGCGGCAGCCCGGTTGCGGGGTCGTAGGCAGTCGGGACGAGATACATCGCCCCGCCGGGCGCCACTGTCCCGCTGCTCCAGTCCACTACGAACTCACCGGAGCTTGCATTGTCGGAGCTTGCATTGTATATGGCCGGCTCGAGATTCACGTAAAAGTTCCTAACCTCGAACCATCCCCAGCCGAAGTATTCGTCCCCTGATGGTGAGGTGACCTTGAAGTCCACGCCGTAGAAGCCCGTCTCCGCCTGCCCGCCGAATGAAATGGTGACGTTCGCCACGGGGTTGCTCGAGTTGGTGATTGTGCCGGTTTCGACGGAGTAGCTGGATGAAGGTATGGGCGCGAAGCTGAAGTCATTGAAAATCCTGGACACGTTCACGACCAGGCCGGCGCAGCTCGTGCAGCTCCCCGACATGAAGTCCAGGTATGCCCCCTTCGAGACGTCATAAACGTGGACCGTGAGGGTTATGTTGTCGTCGGGGCTGAAGGTGTTCTTTGAGGGCTCGCTGAATATTATGTACTTCTTGAGGTCGATGAACCCTTCCCCTCGCCCCTCGCCGAAGCTGGTCGGGCTCTCGTTCACGAAGAACTTGAACTCCACCTGGAAGAACCCCTCCTTCAGGGGGGTCCTGAAGCTTATGATGCCATCGGAATACGAGTCGTTTATGAGCGTGGCGTTGAAGACATCCTCCTGCACGGGGAACAGCCTTTCCATCCCCACTATCCTCACGTCCTTCACATACGTGCGGTTGACCTCGCGGTTGGTTGCCATGTCCTTTATCACGACCCGGAGGTATGCGGTCGAGTTGGGGGCTGTGAACCAGCTCTCCGCGCCCTTGGAATCAACAGGATAGCCAAACGCGTAGTACCGCTGGATGCTGAACGTGTCTGCCGCCTGATACTTGACCCCATCATAGGTGAGCGACACAGTCACGGTGTATGTGCCCGTGGGCAGGGTGTTGTTGTCCCATATTATCACGCCGCACTGGTCCTCTATTTGCGGCGGCGGCGCCTGCTCGCCCGTGGCGCCCATCATCACGGCCATTGTGGATATGTTGACTATGGTGTGGTTAACCCTGTAAAGCCTTCCGGACGCGTCCCTGACCTCCTCAAGCTTCACTATGTCGCTGCACCTCTTTCCCGTCACATTGTCAAGCTTTATGAGGCTCCAGGTTTCAGGGGGCCCGAACATCCCCCCCTTGCTTATGTCCGAGAAGAAGGCGGCAATGGTTATGTTGTCGTTCGGGGGGAAGTAGTTGGGCACCGCACCCTCCTTGTCCATCACGTCCATCATCTGGATGTTTATTGCCATTATCTCGAAGTGGCGGGACCGAACCTCGAAACCAGCGGTGACCTTCTGAGTGTCGCCGCCATATGTGCCTGTGAACTCCACGGAATATGCACCCGAGGGCGCCCCCGTGAGGTCCACATCCGCGTAGTAGTTCCCCTTGGGGTCTTCCTTGAGCGTGAGCGACGCGGACGTGCCGTCCGGGCGGAAGAGAATTGCCGAGAGGCTGCTCAGGGAAACCGCATTGCCCGAGGAATCCTTGGACGCAACACCCACCCTCACAACCGCATCCTTACCAAACGTGAACTGGGGGTTGTTTGACGTGTCGGTTATCTTGGGCAGGAGCTTGAATGACTCGACCACAAGCCCTGCCACCACGCTCCCGTTTATGTCTATGAAGTATTCGCCCGTGGA
>WAMX01000050.1 GCA_015522095.1 Nanobdellati archaeon
ATAAAGGAGGGGGGAAGGTATGGGGCCATGGCGGTTGGGGCATACGGCCCGGACGGGAGGGCGCTTGATGTCCTGCTCGAAGGGGAATTCACATTCACGCCCCCTCCCGACATGAACGCCTACACCCAGCCCGGCACGCCCCTGTCCGCATACAACAATTTCTTCGTTGAGAACTGGAGCTATATTGATGGCTACTGGTGGCACGACTGCCAGTCCGGAGGGGAGGAGTACCAGAGCTGCCTGAATGAGGGGAGGACGGACTGCGAGGAGCTGTGCCCCGAAAGGAGGGAAGAACCACCCGAGGGCTGGAAGATGGTGGCCGTGGAATACGGGTACGGGGTGCCCCTTAGCAGGGTGAAGGAAGCGGGGCTGGAGTGCAGCAGGACCCGGGGCTCGCTCTGCCTCGTTGTTGCAACGGCGGGGAATGCAGGCATAGAACTCACGAAAAGGAGCGCATCGCTTGCAGAGGTGCTCGTGAATGTTGCCCTCCTTGCCCAGACGAAGTACCGCCCGGTGCTCGTTGACGAATGGGGCAAGGAGTATGTGCCGGACTACAGGGTGAGGCTGGGACATGTGCGCAATGAAAGCGGGTATCCTCCCCTGATCTTCACAATCCCCGAATACAGGGAGCCGCGTTTCCTGGACATAATAAGGACGGACAGGGCCCTCGGGGTGCTGAAGAAGAGCTGGAGGGTCGCGAGGGTAGAGCTGGGTTAAAGGTTGCGGACGGACCAGAGCCTCTGGAAGAGGGTTACTGGAAGAAGGACATTCAGCAGGAGCAGCAGGGCGTGGAGCTGCCCGAAGAGGAGGAACGCGAACATCAGGACCACGCGCTCCGTGCGCTCCGCCAGGCCCTTGCTTGCCCTTGGCTCCTTGACGCCGGTGTGGCTTATTGCATATGAGATGACAAGCGCGGGGACGGCAAGGAAATCCCTCGTTGCCATCCCCATGAATATGAAGCCCTCGCTGAGCCTGTCAAACACGGCATCCAGAACCCTGCCGAGCTGGGAGCCGCCGCGGGCCCGTGCAATGGCCCCGTCAATGCTGTCACAGAGCCCCGAGAGGAGTATGAATGGTGCTGAGAGGGGGAGCCTGCCCGCGTAGATGAGGTACCCGGCCACCGCGCCAAAGAGGAGGTTGAGGGTCGTGAAGAAATTTGGCGAGAGGGGGAGCCTCCCAAAGAGCCGCTCCGTGAGGGGGTTTGTCAGCGGGCGGAGCTTTGACGAGACCATGGAAAGGCCAGGCAAGGAGTTTTAAATTCCTAAGGATTGTGAGACCATGCACAGGGGAGACCCATTCCTGCTGGCAGGGGCGTTCCTCCTGACATTTCTCGCAATATTCGTGTTCGACATACACTGGAGCTTTTACAGCTGGCCCTTCCAGTTCAAGCGCATATTCAAGGGTCCGGAGCCGTATCTCTTCCTGCTTCCCGCGGGGACGCTCACGCTGTTCATACTCCTGAAGATTCTGCAGGTGGGCGTGGAAAAGGACATCAGCGAAACTTACGGGCTACAAAAATGAAGGCGGTGTGAGCCAGGGTCTTGCTCTTCGGGCGGAAGCGGTCCGGCTCGGTTTTCCAGTCCCACCAGACTGAGGTCACCACCCGCTTTTCCGAGAAGTCACGGGTGGCTGAGAGGAGGCGCTCAACCTGCGGGGCGGTGGGAAGGTAGCACACGAAATATCCGCCCGTCCTGAGGGCGCGCTTCGCCGCGTCAACACCCTCCCAGGGGTTGGGGAGATCATACACGACCATGTCCAGGCCGCGTTCCTTCAGCTCAAAGACGCTGCCCTGGCGGAAGGTGACATTCCTGAAGCCAAGCGCCCCTATGTTTTCCCGCGCAATGCGAAGGTGGTCCTCGCGAAGCTCGTAGGAGTAAACACGCTTCACAAGCCGGGCAAGCCAGGCCGTCAGGTATCCGGAGCCCGCCCCGCCTTCGGCAACCCGCCAGCCCCTCTCAGGGCCGGTGAGGGAGAGTATTGTGCCCACATCCTTGGGGTGGATGGATTGCGGTCCCCTGCGGAGCCCCTCAAGCCTGTCAAGGAAGCTCGCATCAAAAACAGAGGCCCATTCGGGGGGGCTGGCCACATCAACGGGCCCCCTGCCCGTGTTAATCCGCCCTTCGCCAAGCCACCTGTTGCGGCCGTCTGTGACCACTTTCACCATCAGAATAAAAGAAAGGGAATAAAAAATTAAGGTCCCTTCGCGAACAGGGCGGCAAGCAGGCCTGCAAGGCCGAAGCCCTCAAAGAGGTCGCTCGCAAGCAGCACGATGCGCTTGTGCCTTGACACCACCGGCCGGACTTCCTTCTCGCCAAAGTCGTTGCCTATCTCGAAGCGCACGGATGTGCTGTTGATGTCCCTGAGCCAGCCAAACTCCTCGCCGCGGACATCGAACTTGAACTTGTTCCTGTCGTCGCACAGCTCCACCTTGAACTTCACCCTGGCTGTCTCGGTGCGCTCCTTGTATTTGTACTCCCTGCACTCATCGTCCTCTTCAAGCCTGAAGCTCCCTGCAGGCACCGTGAAGGAATAATCGCCGAGCTCAATGGTCACATTCTCGCTGGCAGGGTCAATGCCATCACTTTCCCCTGAAAGCACGAACCAGCCCCTGATGGAGAGCCTGTCGTCGTAGCGGCGTTCGCTTTTCCTCTCCCTGTCGCGCTCCCTGTGCTTCTCCTTCCGCGAGTCCCTGTCGTCCCTGTGTTTCTTGAATTTCCGCTCGGAGCTGTCTTCAAGCTTGGCGTGCACCTTCACAATGAAGGCGGAGAAGTTGAACTCCTCCAGGGAAGGCGTGCCGCCACCCGTGCCGCTGCCGGGCGACTCTGGAGGGAGCCACCCGTCCCTCACGGACCAGGGAAGCTCGTCCGTGGCCCCGCCGTATATTGAATAGGCGGAATCACAGAACCCGTCGCCGTCAGCATCCGTGCAGTTCAGGTCGCTCCAGTAGTTTCCCCCCGTGGGTGCTGGCAGGGTGAAGGTGTTGCCCGAGCCTCCGGAAACTGCCGCCTGGACCACGGTGTTGTCTACGAAGTTGTTGTTGTAGACTGTCACGCCATTGCTGTTGTAGAGGATGAGTCCCCTGCCGCTCTTCTCAAAGGTGTTGCGGTAGACCTCGCCGGTGCTGACCGCACCCAGGAAGAGGGCGCGAATGGCGGAACCGGTCACATAGTTGTCGTGCACCACTGCATTCTTTCCCACATTGAGGTTAATTCCAACGCTGCTGTTGTATATCCTGTTGCCGGCAATGGTCGCATTGGTAAAGGCGTATATCCCGTTCCCGATGAGCATCGCGAAGGTGCCTCCGTGAATTTCATTGTTCTCCACAAGCACGTTGGAGGGTGTGTTCAAGGAGATTCCACGTTCAAAGCCGCGCATCACGAAGTTCCTCACCGTAAGCCCGCTGACCTTGTCGCCGGAGATCCCGTAGTCCGTGCTCTGGGCTGCCTGAAGCGTGTACCCCGCGCCGTCAAGCGTTATGCCGTCTGCCAGGACGGTTATGCTGCCAGTGTAGTCCGCAGTCAGTGTGCAGGTCATTGTTGCTGCATCCCAGTTTCCAATCTGGGAGCAGTCGCCGCCGGTTGCATCAATTGTCACAGCCCACCCAAGCTGCATAAGCAGCAGGATGGCGAATAATCTCGTGTTCATACCACTATGGGCACACGTGGATATAAATGGTTTTAGAGGAGCAAAACTATATTAACGACCAAAAAAGGTATTTGCGGTGATACTATGGATGAGAAAATCAGGGGTAAGGACATCATGGGCAAAACTGTCGTGAGCAAGGAAGGCAGGAAGTTCGGGATGGTGGGCGATGTGAGCTTTGACCCTTCGACCGGCGAGCTCCTGAAAATCACGCTCGCGAATGCAACGCAGTATGCGCGCAACATACTTGGCTCCGAGCTCAAGGTGCCATTCAGTGCGGTTGTCAGCATTGGCGACTTTGTCATTGTAAGTGAAGAGGACCTGGTTTGAGCTCAGAGGAGCTCAAGCTCAAATATATTTTCCATGACTTCTTTTTCCACTCCAACAACGCTCTGCCCCACCTTTACGCGCTCTCCCACCCTTGAGCCCTCTCCCACAAGGCTCTCCGTGACCACGGCGCCCTCCTCAATCCTGGCACCCGGGCCCACCACGGAGTCGGAAATATTTGCGTTGTCACCTATCACCGCGCCGGAGTATATGATGGAGTTTATCACCTTCACACCACTGCCAAGCTTCACATCTGACGCCGAAACATAGGGCCCGAGGAAGGCACCCTTCCCCCTTATGTTCTCAAGGCTCACAGGAGGGTATATGTTCACGCCCTGCACATTCTCCTGGGTCATCTCCATGCGGCGCTTGAGGTAGTCCCGGTTTGCCTCAACATACTCCTGCACGGAGCCTATGTGGTACCAGAAGGTCTTGAACTCGTAGCTGTAGACGGGGATTTTGCGCTGGACAAGGTAGCTTATCAGCTCGTGCATATCCATCTTGTAGGGTATCTTGTCAAACACCTCCGGCTCCATCACAGAGATTCCCGCATACACAAGGTTGGAGAACACGAGGTCCGGACGGGGCTGAAAGAGGAACCGCGTCACCCGTCCCGTGGGGTCGGAGCTTATAACGCCGTAGCGCCAGGGGTTTCGGGCGGAATAAACACCCAGGGTCATGAGGGGCTTCATGCGCTCATGGAACTGGATTATGGGCTCTACGCGGAAGGGTGTGAATATGTCGGAGTAATGCACCACGAAGGTCCCCTCCACAATTTTCTCTATCTCCCGGAGGGCGGATGCGGAGCCCGTGAACTCATCCTTCACAACCTGAACCTCATAGTGCTTGAATTCCTTGGGTGTGGGCGTGACCACAATTACCTCGTGCCCCCTCAGCTTCTCAAGTATGGCGGAAAAAATCTCCCGCCTGCCCACCTCGAGAAAGGTCTGGGGGCGCTTCATCACCGGAAATCGCCTGTTGTATCCTGCCGGGATAATTACCTGCATTTAAGGAAGTAGTGATAATAATTTAAAAACTAAACTATTTCCTCGAGGACAGCAAGGTATGCGGGACGCGTGACAAAATAGCCCACGGCAAGGCCGATGATGGTTGTCACGGCAAAGCCCCTCACGGCGCCCACGCCTATGAACATCAGGGGGAGCATGGCAGATGCCATGGTTCCGAAGGTCGCCATTATGACGAACATTGCCTCCTTGAGGTGGACCTTGGCACCCTTTCCGCCAAAGAGCACATCGTCAGTCATTATTATCTGCTGGTCCACGCCCGTGCCCAGCGTGATTATGAGGCCCGCTATGGCGCTGAGGTCAAGCTGCCAGTCAATGAAGCTCGCAATCCCTAAGGTTATCACGAGCTCGCTGAGGGCGGTGGATAGTATTGCGCCGACAATCTCCGCGTTCCTGTACCTGAAGAAGAGGACGAGCCCCACGAACAGGGCGGCGAAGAGCCCCGCAATGGATGTGCTCCGGAGAAATTCGCTTCCGAGCAGGGGGGAAACGCTCTGCACGCTGACCGTTTCAAGCTTGGTGGGAAGGGAACCGGTCATAAGTATGGCGACCATCTGGTTCAGCCGCTGCACGGCCTCTTCCTTCGTGGCGGCCCCGCCGGTAACGCTTGCCGTCGGGACATCCTTGCCCTGCAGGTCCGAGGAAATCTGCAGGCTGTCAATCTTCTCGCCATCAATGTAAAGGTCAAGGGTGGCATCGAGGTAGCCGTTCCCCGTGGGGAAGAGCCTGGCGGTTTCCTGCGCGAAGCGCTTTGATGCCTCCACCGAGAGGAAGACGGGAATGCTGTATCGGTAGCCGCCCTGGGTCCTGATAACAGACTCGCGCGCCTGATCAACCTTGATGTCCCTGCCCGTAAAGACGGTGATGTTGTTTATCTTTGCCTCAAAATTCCCCTGGCTGGACAGGAGGCCCTTTATCTCATCCTCGCTGAGCCCCGCGGCCTCGACAACCACAAACTTGCTCTGGAGGTCGCTTGCCCCACGGATGCGTATGTCGCGCAGGCCATAGACATTGAGGCGGTTCTGCAGGACAACCACGATGTTGTCAAGGGAAACAGACTGGTTGGTTGGCTTCAGCACGACACGCGAGCCGCCCTGTATGTCAAATCCCCAGTCAAGGTTGAGCCCCGCCCAGGGCTTGAGCTGAATGATGCTGCCCCCGAGGAACACAAGAAGCAGCATGAACCTCCATTTTTTCATTATCCTGTCCCAGTTCATTTTTTCGCCTCCGCATACCAGAGCACCATTGACAGTGACTGGAACCACGTGTTGATTATGTCGAAGAAGGAGCCCAGCATTATCACGAGGGCCATGTCCTTGATGAGGGATGATGTTGAGAAGAAGTAAAGCGCGGCAAGGCTGGCGAAGATTGACGCGCTCATGGTCATGGCCGTCTTCATGGCGGATAGAGCGCGGGTCTTTGCATCGCCCTCATAGTGCTTGAAAATTTTGCTGTCGAAGAGCACCTCGCTATCCACGCTCCAGCCCATGAGCATCAGCAGGGCGCCAATCGTGTGGGGTGCCAGCTTCACGCCAAAAAGGGTCATGTATGCCGCAGCCTCAAACACATTGAGCGCACCCGAGAGGATGACGGTTATGGCCACTATTGGCTGGCGGAAGATCAGGGCGAGTATGGCGCCCATGAGAAGGAACGCGAGGACCACGGCGAGCTTGGCCCCCTGCATAAAGCTCTCACCCATTGCGGGGCCGACGGAGCGCACATCCCTGTCCTTCCCGGGGAACACCTCATCAACAAGGGACAGGAGCTCGTCCTTGCTGAAGTCCGGGCCCGCCTCGATATTCACGGCTATCAGCTCGCCCGAGGATATGGAGCGTATCTCCTTGAACACGAGCCCCCTTGACTCAAAAAAGTCCCGGGCGCTGCCGGCGTCCTGCGTGTACACCGTTACAACCGTGCCCCCGCTGAGGTCAATGTCCTTTGCGAAGAACTCCCCGCGGGAGGTGTAGTTGCTGTAGAAAATGAAGATGGCGGAAAGGGCAACAATGAATGGTATGACCATAAGCTTCTTGTAGTTCTTGACATACCAGCCAGAGAACTTTTCGTACAGCACAGGTTTTTTGAAAAAAGGCATTAAAAGTAATTCGTTATCACTACAAGGTGATTAGTATAGGATATTTACGCCCGCAGGGAGGATATACTATGAGCACCCTTGTGACAGTGGCAATAATCGCCGTGGGCTACTTCCTCGGCGGGTTTCTTGCATGGGGGGCGAGCAGGCTCGAAAGCAGGGAGTTCCTCGGCACGAATGTGTACAGCCTGCTTGCGGGAAGCTTCTACTTCGCCTGCCTCTTCTCCGCACCCCTTTCCGGCAATATGGCACTCTTTATAATAATGGTTGGCATTCTACTATACACGCTCTATGGTGGGTTTGCAGCCCGGAAGCTTGAGCCGAAGAAACCTGAAGACAAGGTGGTTTCAAAGTGGTATCCTGGTTACCCCTGAAGAAAGTTGCAAGGAGGATAAGTGAGCTTGAGGAGCCGGTTGTTGTATGTCACATAGATGCGGATGGGCTGACAAGCGGGGGGATAATGTACAGGACACTCCAGCTCATGGGCAAGGACGCGGAGATTATCCCCATAAGGCAGCTGGACGAGAACAATTACGGGCGCATACCGTGGGACCGGGAGCTCATATTCACCGACCTTGGCTCGGGGCAGCTTGAGTGGACGAGGGAGCACGTGATAATCGATCACCACCAGCCCGGAGGGGACGCTCCATACCAGTTCAACCCGCACACAATTGGAATAAATGGCCGCGAAACGAGTTCCTCGGCGCTGGCATACCTCGTCTCCCGGAAGCTCGTGGGGGACACAAAGCTGGTAGGTCCGGCGGTGGTGGGAATGGTGGGGGACCGTGCCACGCCCCTGAAGGGCGTGTTCAGGGAGTTCCTGAAGACCCCGTGGGTAAAGGAGGTGCAGGGGCTGAAGTACTTTGGCAGGGAAACAAGGTCGCTGCCAATAATGCTGAAGTACATGAGCGATCCCTTCGTGCCCGGGTTGAGCGGGGAGCTCGGAGCCTGCTTCAGGTTCATAAGAGAGCTCGGGCTCGATGAGCACAAAACATTCCACCAGCTTGGCGAAGATGAGCAGAAGAAGCTCACAGATGCCCTCGTGAAGTATGCCTCGACCAAGGGCGTGCCCGTCCACAAAATGATAGGCAGGTACTACCTGCTGCCGTACATGCCCGAGGGGACGGAGATGCGTGATGCAAGCGAGTTTTCAACCCTGCTCAACGCGTGCGGAAGGCACGACCGCCCGGAGATAGGAATAGGGCTCGTGACGGGGCAGGATGTGTATGATGAGGCAAAGAAACTGCTGGCCAAGCACCGCCGCCTGCTGAGCAGGGGGATAGAGGAGCTTCAGGTCAAGGGGACGGAGAAGTTCAGGAATTTCCACCTCTTTGTGAGCGACACCGTGAAGCCAACGCTGGTGGGGATAGTTGCGGGAATTGCAATATCCAGCCACATGGTGGATCACAGCCAGCCCATAATAGCGCTCAGCCGGGAAAACGGGGGGTGGAAGGTGAGCGGGCGGGCAACCCTTGAGCTCGTGGAGAGGGGGATAAATGTGGGGCTTGCCATGAGGGCGGCCTCGGACGGGATTGGCATGGGAGGGGGGCACGATGTGGCTGCAGGCGCCTTTGTGCCTGACGAGCAGATTGACCTCTTCCTGGAACGGCTTGACAGGGAGCTTGGAAAGCAGGTGGCATGATGCTGGAGGAGTATTTGCGCAGGTGGAAGCCCCTCATTGACAGGAAGATATTCGACTCGCTTGGCAGCGGGGCGCTGTGGGAGAGGGCAGGGGAATATCCGGCCCGCGGTGGGAAGAGGCTCCGCCCCGTGATGGTCCTGCTCGGGGCAAGGGAAGAAGGCAGCGAGGAGGGGGCGCTCGGGCTCGCGGCAGCCGTGGAGCTTGTGCACAATTTCACGCTGATCCACGATGACATTGAGGACAGCTCGCGCCTGAGGAGGGGAAAGCCCTGCCTGCACATCGAGCACGGCGTGCCCCTCGCCATAAATGCGGGAGACGCCCTGTTTGCAAGCGCCTTCCGCCTTGCCGCGCCGTATGGGAAGGAGGTCGTGGAATTCCTCGCGCGCACGGTGGAGAGGGTCGCGGAGGGCCAGGACATGGACCTGCGGTGGGTGAGGGAGGATTACTGGCCCGATGAGAAGGAGTATTTTGAGATGGTGGAGAAGAAAACCGGCGAGCTAATGGGCGCGAGCCTCTATCTCGGGGCACTGTCAAAGGGCGTGGAGAGGCGGGACCTCTACGAGTTTGGGAAGAGGCTGGGAGTTGCATTCCAGCTGAGGGACGATTTGCTGAACCTGGTGGGCGATGAAGGGAAGATGGGGAAGGACTGGGGGAGTGACATCACGGAGGGAAAGAGGACATTGATGGCGATAAAGTCGCTGAGCCCGGAGCTCAGGGGCCTGATGGGCACGGGCAGGAAGGAAGGGATACGGAGGGCAATAGAGCTTATGGAGCAGGGGATAGAGTATGCGGAGAGGGCTGCCAGAAAGCTCGTGGACATCCCCGTCAGCGCCAGGGACCCCACGGTCAGGGCAGTGCTCGAGGAGCTGAAGGGGCTTGTTGTGGAGAGGGAGAAGTAGTCGCGTTATGGTGGGGTGCTGGTGGTAGGCCCGCTTCTCACAACCAATCCTCGTTATCGCCCTTACTCGCTTCGCTCGTGCGGGCTCACCTCGGATTCGTTGACGGAAGGGAAAAGGGTGCTGGTGGTAGGCCCCCTTCTGTTCCCTCCCCGCAGGCGGACGGAGGGGGCGGCATCCATCTGAGCCCATAAGGTTGCACCCCATCGGCGGGCAGGGACCGTTTCACCCCTTGCCGCTTCGCAGCTCGCCTTCGCTCACAGCTCCACGGGTCGGGTACCGTTTCTGTTTCCCTGCCGCTCTCTCTCGAGAGCCGCGACCTCAGGTGGGGGGACCTTCCTCCCTTCCGGGAAAGCCGCCTCCACCAGCTCCCAGAAAGATGTGTCAGAAAGCATTTTTATCATTTTTGCACATGGGTAATGTGGTTTCAGTTCACGGCCTGACACACAGGGGCGCCCTGGCGGACTACTTTGCCCACAGGACGCTCCTCACACTCGGGGAGAGCCTCATAGGGGTCTTTATCCCCATATACCTCCTGAAGTCCGGCTTCACGCTCAACCAAGTCCTGCTGTTCTACGCGGTGAACAGCGCGGTCGCCGTTCCCGGCATCGCCCTGGCGGTGTGGCTCTCCCACAGGCTCGCCCCAAACAGCCTGCTCTTCGCAAGCCCGCTGTCGTATGCAGTGCTCATAGCGGCATTCGAGGCAGGGGTGGGGTTCCCCCTGCTGGTGGTGGCGTCCGCAGTGGCGGGAGTCCTTTCCGAGCTTTACTGGGTGATATACAACATAGACCTCTTTGAGAGCCTCGATTCCGGCTCGGAGGGGAGGGAGCTGAGCCTCCTTGACCTCCTGCAGCAGGTCGTGGCATCCGCCGCGCCCTACCTCGGCGGGGCGCTCATAGTCCTTGTCGGGTACGGGAACCTCTTCTACATCGCGATAGGGATAATGGCGGCAAGCGTCATCCCCACCCTTTTCATCCGGCCGCAGAAGGACGGATGGAGGTTCCGCTTCAGGATCAGCGACTTCAAGAAGTACTCCACCATCCTGCCGGCAATGCTCGTCCCCACCGTGCCCGTGACAATAAGCGCCATGATACTCTGGCCCGTATTCGTCCAGGGAATAACCTCAAGCGAGTCAAGCACGGGCTTCATAATCACCGTGACGGGTGTGTCCACCCTCCTCACGACGGTTGCCCTCAGGAAGTTCATAGACAGCAGGAACAGGGCACTGCTTGCCGTGTCGTCGCTCGTTTACGGGGCGATATGGCTGGTCCGTGCAGTCCCCACGGACATTGCACACATAATCATCATGAGCGTGCTCATAGGCATCTCGGGGAAGGCCTTCTTCCTCAACTCATTCTCCGCCGTTTCAAAATACGCCAAGAAGGGGAAGACCTTCGACTTTGTGGTGTTCAGGGAGGTTGCAATAAACGGGACGCGGGCGGTGGCGTACCTCGCGCTGATGGCGGTGCCCGACGGGCTGAAGATACCGCTGAGCTTCGCCCTCACAGGGCTCATGGTCCTCGCGATGGGCGTCCACACCCTTGAAAGGTTTTAGCGGCGCTTCTTCCTGCGCCTCTTCTTCCTGCGCCTTCCGGTGGAGTAGCCCACCTTGATCTTGAGGAGGCCTATGGACCAGAGCCAGACGGCAAGGATGAAGAGTATGGAGAGGTAGCGGAAGCCGGGGTGGAAGTAATCAAAGCTGTTCGGGAAGAGCACGAGGAGGTCAAGGCGGATGAGGTTGAAGAGGAGGATGAGCAGGGAGCCGTAGAAGGCTCGGATGGCCCGCTTCTTTTTGGGCCATGAGATGAACAGCGAAAGAAACACGAACAGCTCCTTCCAGCCCGTGCAGTCCGTGATAATCTGTATAAGGGATGACTTGCGGACGAAAACCCCGTCCATCCCCACAATGACGCGGGCACCCGTGGTAAGGGCAACCATCTGGGCAGTGAGGAATATGAGCAGCTCAAAGCGCGGCCGGGTAAGCCATATGATGTAGAAGAGAAGGCCGAGGAGGAAGAGCCTCGTGGTGAATTTGACCTTGTTTCGGAACCTTCGGGGTATCTTGATTTTTAGTTTCATCTCCGGAACCTCTCCCGGTATTCCTTCAGCATTCTGAGTATCCGCTCCCTTATATTCTCTTTCTCTTCCGGCTTTGCCCTCTTAAGCGCCTCCAGCTCTCCCTCTATCCTGCTGATGCGGGAATGGGCTTCCATCAGCTCCCTCTCAAGCCGCACCCTCGCGGAGCGCTCCTGCCTGTAGTCCATGGGAAGCTCGTGCCGGACAACCCTCTGCTTGCGGCCCATAAGCTCCCTGACCCTGGCGCGCTCGGCCCGGAGGGCATCCTCGGCGAGGAGCAGCCGGCCCTCAAGGACCTTCACCCTGTTCCCGAGCTCCCTTGACCTCTTTTTCCGCTCCTTCTGCACCGTGCGCCCGGAGGAGATGGCGGCCTTTATGTTCGGTGTCCTTTCAAGGAGCAGGTTCCTCAGGAGCGCGGACTCGACCCGAAGCACCTTGTCGGCCGTGCGGCGGTGCTTCCTGTAGGCGTTCAGGGCCGCGGCAAGCGCGTCCCTCTCGTGATCATTTGCCACGGGAAAGGGCGCTGCAAGCCGCTTCTTCTCCGCGACGGAGAGGTCCTTCTCCGGGAAGAAAGCCACCGCGCCGAAGGCCGCTGCCAGCTTTCTTACCGCTTCGAGCTCTTTTTTGTCGGAAGCCACCACTGCGGGCTCATACGACATCAATATTGACACTGCTTCCTTAAGACCGCCCCTGAAGGTTCTCAGGAGCACGAGAGAGCCCCTGAGGTCAACAACTGCCAGTGCGGCCGTCGTTCCCGGGTCAAAGCCCACAAACACACCATTAATTAGGATATGTTTTTAAGTTTCTAACGGCAATAATATGGTGAGGATAGGGACATCAGGATGGAGTTACCTTCCAAAGAAGCTCGTGAGCCCCGGGGAGAGCAGGCTCACGGCGTACGCCCGCATTTTCAATGTCGCGGAGGTCAACTCCACCTTTTACCAGATGCCAAAGACGAGCACCGCGCGCGCCTGGAGGAAGGAGGCAGACGCGGTGAACAGGGATTTTGAGTTCACCGTTAAGGTTCCCAAGCTCATCACGCACGTGAGCGGGTTCACCGACCTCGCAACGTGGGAGAAGATAAAGGCGATAGGGGAGGCGCTGGGCGCGAAGATAATGGTCTTCCAGACGCCGCCCAATTTCAAGGACACGCCCGAGAATGTTGAAAGGGTCAGGAAATTCTTCTCGCAGGCAGAGGGGTTTATGTTTGCAGTGGAGCCAAGGGGCTGGTCAAGGGAGACTGTGGAGGAGGTCTTCCCGGAGCTCGGGCTCATACACATTGTGGATCCCTTCAAGGAGAAGCCCATAAAGCAGAAGGTCAATTACTACAGGCTGCACGGGCGGGGGAAGATAATGTACCGCTACCGCTTCAAGGATGAGGACCTCGCATTCCTGAAGAAGACCATAAAGAAGAGGGACTACCTCCTCTTCAACAACATATTCATGTATGATGATGCAATGAAGATGATGGAGCTGGTGAAATGATTTTCCTGAAGCTCGGGGGATCCATCATAACCCACAAGGACCGGCCATTCTCTGTGAACTGGGAGGTCCTGGGAAGGCTTGCGGGGGAGGTGTCGGAGCTTGAGGAAAGGATGGTAATAGGGCACGGCGGCGGGAGCTTCGGGCACTATGTTGCGGAGGAGTACGGGGGCAGGGACGAGGGCTTCCCCAAGATATGTGCGGCCATGGACAAGCTCAACCAGATGGTGGTCGCGAGTCTCATTTCAAAGGAGGTCCCTGCAATCGGGTTCCACCCGAGGAACTTCATGCTGGCGCGGGGCGGCGAGCTCGAGATGATTGAGGCAAGGCCCCTTGTCGAAATCTCAAGGAAATTTGTGCCGGTGGTGCACGGTGATGCAATCCTCGACCTTGAGGAGGGCTACACCATATTCTCAACGGAGCGTGTCTTCAGGGAGATTGGGAGGCACCTGAAGCCGAAGAAGGTGCTTCTGGCAAGCAGCAGCCCGGTCATCATAGAC
>WAMX01000051.1 GCA_015522095.1 Nanobdellati archaeon
ATGCAGTCCTGCTCAAGGACTACACCCCCCAGAAGCGGAAGTAACTGACGGGTGGTAGTTCCACAGGAAATACTGGCAAGCTCCCCCCTTTCTTTTTAATTGCCGAGTACTCTCCGACATGTGGAAGTTCTCTCTCAGAGGCGGCTTGAGCAGGATGACATACTCGGCCGCATTGAGGGATTTGTCCGCGATGTCCTTCTTGAAGACATATTGAAGGCGGTGTCCCACGGGGAGCGCGACGTCATCGCGGACTTCACGGAGCTTGACAAGTATGATTACGAGCTTGCCGATGAGCTGCTCTCCAACTCGGAGGAGGTGCTGCGGGCCTTCGGGGAGGTCATTGACGGGATGGGCATTTCCGACAAGCAGGTGCACGTGCGGTTTGTGAACCTGCCCGAATCCGTCTCCTTCAAGATAAAGGACCTGCGCAGCGAGTACCTCGGCAGGCTCATCCTCGTGGAAGGCATAGTGCGCCGGGCATCCGAAGTCCGCCCGGAGATTGTGAAGACGGTGTGGGAGTGCGACCGGTGCGGGGAAAGGATATCCCTCTTCCAGACGGGGCTCAACCTTGCCAAGCCCTCCGAGTGCTCCAACTTTGCGTGCAGCAACAGGAAGGACTTCCGCCTCGCCGACAAGGACTTTGGGGATTTCCAGAGAATCGTGCTCGAGGAAAACCCGGATAAGCTTGAGGGCTCTGAGCAGCCCTCGCGGCTGAGCATAATTCTCAGGCACAGCCTTGTGGACCCGACCTTCCGGAAGCACGTGATGCCCGGCAACATAGTCAGGGTGAGCGGCATACTCAAGGAGATGCCAATAAAGGCCGCTGGCGATGGGGGCAAGAAGTATGACATCTTCCTCGAGGCAAACCACCTCGAGTCCCTCTATCAGGAGTTCCAGGAGATACAGATTGACCCGGAAGACGAGCGCCTGATAAAGGACATTGCGGCGGGCAATCCCTGGAAGCTCATCGTGTCGTCAATGGCGCCAAGCATCTACGGCCACGAGAAGATAAAGGAAGCCGTTGCCCTCCAGCTTTTTGGGGGCGTGAGGAAGAAGCGCATGGACGGCACGTGGAGCAGGGGTGATATACACCTGCTGCTTGTGGGCGACCCCGGTGCCGGGAAGAGTCAGATACTCAAGTTCATCTCCTCCGTGGCGCCGAAGAGCCGCTATGTTTCCGGAAAGGGGGCAAGCGCGGTCGGGCTGACGGCCACCGTTGTCAAGGACGAGTTTATGAAGGGCTGGACCCTTGAGGCAGGGGCAATTGTGCTGGCCAACGGGGGAGTTGCCTGCATAGACGAGATGGACAAGATAAGCAGGGAAGATGTGTTCGCGCTGCACGAGGCAATGGAGCAGCAGAGCATAACCGTGGCAAAGGCCAACATATTTGCCACGCTCAACGCGCAGACCAGCATACTCGCCGCTGCCAACCCGAAGTTCAGCCGCTTTGATCTATCCACCCCCATAGCCGAGCAGATTGCCATGCCCGAGACCATCCTCAGCAGGTTTGACCTCATATTCCCCGTGAAGGACATCCCCAACCCGGATGTTGACGAGCGGCTTGCCAACTTCATACTTGCCATGAACAAGGATCCTGAAAAGGCGAAGCCACCGCTTGACACGGAAACGCTCAGGAAGTATGTGGCATATGCGCGCAACCGCATTCACCCCCGGCTGAACGAGGAGGCCGTCCGGGTGATAAAGGATTTCTTCGTGGGGCTCAGGAGCCAGTACGCCGATGGTTCAAGCGTTCCCATCAGCCCGAGGCAGCTCGAGGCACTGGTCCGGCTCTCTGAAGCCTCTGCCAGGCTGCACCTGAGGAGCATCGCAACAAAGGAGGATGCCCAGCGCGCCGTTGAACTCATGAAGTATACGCTCTTCCAGCTCGCCTACGACGCGGAAACCGGGCGGCTCGACATCGACCGCATGGAGAGTGCCACGCCCGCCAGCAAGCGCAGCAAGATTGTCGTGGTGCTCGACCTGCTGAAGGACCTTGAGAAGGAGTTTGGGAAGGAGATACCCAAGGCAAAGATATTTGAGGAGGCTGAAGCGCGGAACATGAACATTGAGGAAGTGGAGCGGCTGCTTGAGGACCTCCGCTCCCGCGGATACATAATCGAGCCCAAGCAGGGGTATGTTGAGAGGATTGAGTAGCTGCAGGCGCGCTCATTCAAGAAGCTCCACGGAATCCACTATCCCATCCCCGTCCTCGTCGAAGCCCTGGACGATTATGTATCCCTTTTCCCTGACTTCCCTGAAGTAGTGGCGGAGTCCGAGTATCGCTGCCCTTGTCCCCGAGCGGCTCCTCCCCGCGACCATCATTACCTTTTTTCCCGGGTCGGTGGGGTTGGCCGCCATGCACACCGTGCCGCACCAGTCCTCGCTGTATTCCTTCTTCGGGCTCTTTATGGAGCGCTCCACGAACTTCACGGGCATAAACTCGTTGAACTTCTCGGCGACCATATTCACCACGGGCCCCCCGAGGATTATGAGGTTGCCCCTGAGGTTCTTCAGCTCCGTGTCCTCGTACACGAAGGGCCAGGGTATGGTGCCCATGCGGGCGAAGAATGCTGAAACCTCCGCGGCAAGGTGACCGTCCCTCGAGCGGGCGCGCGACCTGCCGTGCGGGTCAGGGGAGCCGACCACAAGCCTTGCATCAACGACCCCTCCCTGCACGAAGGGGGGGTAATCCGCATAGGCCACGACCTCCCCCCCGCGGGACTCGGGCATTATGTACCCGAAGGCGGTGGCCGCCGGCGCAAGGAGCTTTGCCTTCCCCCCGCGCATCTGCTTCTCCTCTATCTCGCGCAGCACGCCCGCTGCCTTCATTATCTTTATGTGATAGTACACCTTCTGCTCAATCATGCGGAGCGCCTTTGCAATCTCAACGGGGTACATTGGCCGCTCTGAGAGCATCTTCAGTATTTTCAGCCTCAGCGGGTGCGACAGCGCCTTCATAACTGCGGGCCTGTTCGACACCACCGCGCTGTACATCCGCGAGCTCTGAATGACTGCATCCATTGAAACTAAAGTTTTCAGGGTTTTAAAAAAATTTTTGGCGAGAGCATAAATCCCCGGAGTGCGCAAAAGCCATGCTATGAAGAGAGCGATAGCCCTGATGTAC
>WAMX01000052.1 GCA_015522095.1 Nanobdellati archaeon
CCCCTCCCCGAGCGGGGAATGGCCCCCGTGATGGCGCGCGCCGACCACGCGGTGGCAGGGCACGAGGAGGGGGAAGGGATTGTGCCTGAGGGCTGCCACAACCTGCCGGACATGCAGGCCGGTGCTCGAGGCAAGCTCGCCGTAGGTTATGGTGGCGCCGCGGGGCACGGAAAGCAGGTGGAGGTAAACCTGCGGAAACCTGTAGAGGAGCGGGTCAAAGCGAAGTCCCGTGGAGGGCCTGCGCGTTACCGTGCCCTCCAGGGAGTGAAAGCGGGCAGTCCTCTCGAGGTGGTCCTTTGAAGGCGAGAAGGCGAGCACCGCCCCATCTTCAAGGAAGAACATTCAAACTGGAGACTCCTGCTTTTTTAAGAGTTTGAAGAGCGTGCGGAAAGCCCTGAACCTGTGGGAGTTTTCGAGCTTGTAGAGGGGGTCCTCCGCGAAGGTCCTGCTGTGCCCGTCGGGGAGGAAGATGGGGTCATACCCGAACCCACCCGAGCCGCGGGGCTCCACGACCTCCCCCCATATCTCGCCGCTCGCAACCAGCGGCCTGCCATCATAGTACACGGCCACGGTGCGAAAGCAGGCACGGGAGCCCTTTGCGAGACGGACTATGCCCTCGCATCCGAGCTTCTGGAACACCCACTTTGAGTACTCCCCGGGAAAGCCATTGAGGTCCTCCACAAAGAATCCGGAATCCTCGCATATGACGGGACCCACCCTCTCGAAGGCATCCCTTGCCTTTGCCAGGGCAACTTCCCTCAGGGAGCCCCGTATCTCGGGGAGGGAGAGATTTGCCCATTCGAGGTGGAAGCCAAACTGCTCTGCAAGCCCCCTTACCTCCCTGAACTTGTGCTCGTTGCCTGTGAGAAATTTCATAGCCTCAGCCCCTTCAGGAACTGCGATATGTGGCGCCCGGCAAGCTTCTTTGGCACAACCACGAGGTCCGCCCCATATGCGCGGAAGCCCGCGATGTCCTCTTCCTTCTGGGAGATCAGGACAACTATCGCCTCGGATTTCTTTGAGCGGAGGTACTCAAGCAGGGCAAGGTTGGAGTACCTGTCGGGCACGGTGGAGATTATTATGCGCGCATTCTCCGCGCCTATTGATTCGAGGAAGCCCACATCACCCACATCCCCGAGTATGGCATTCACCCCTCTGCTTTTGAGCTTCCGCACGCTGGAGGGCTTCGCATCCACAACAAGGATGTCCTTCCGCGAAAGCTCCTTCAGGATGTGCCCGCCCGTCGTGTGCGCGCCGAAGAGGAGGAAGTCGCCACTCGCGTCCGGGTCATACCTCCTGACGGGGCTGAAGCGGAGGGAAAGCTGTAGGAGGAAGGGAGAGAGCAGCATGGAGAGCAGGACATTCAGGGCGACGACTGACACGAGCGAGTCGGGAACCAGCCCCGATGAGGAGGCAGTCCACGCGAGCACCAGGGAGAACTCGCTCAGGTTTGAGAGCGCAAAAGCGGAAACAAGGGCAACCCGGGGGGGATACCTGACGGCGAGCGAGGCGAGGAAGACCAGCAGGGGCGTTATGAGCAGCGGCACGGACAGCAGGGCAAGCTGGGAGATGCTGTCGAAGCGGACAAAGCTCCCGATGTAGAGGAAAAAGAGGAGGAGGAAAAAGTCCTTCAGGGGGCGGAACAGGCTCTCAAGCTCGTGCTTTGTTTCAACAAATGATAGGAAGAAGCCGGCGAGGAGGGCGCCCATGCCCGCGCTGAGCCCTATCCTGCTTGCAAGGGATGAGGAGGCTATGGCAAGCGAGACGGCAAGGACGAACAGTATCTCGAGGGAGCTTGTGTCGCGGGTCGAGATGAAGTTGAAGAGCCACTTCCCGGCAGTGAGGAGGGCGAGGAGGGCAAGAAGCCCGGCAAGGGAGAAGGAAGCCGAGGAGAAGAGGGATATTGCAATGGCGGCGGCGATGTCCTGCATTATGAGGACACCCACAGCAACCTGACCCGGAGCCGAATCCATAAGTCCGCGGTCAAAGAGGGTCTTCAGCACGAGGGCCGTGCTCGAGAACATAAATGCAAGGGAGAGTGCAAGCCGGGGCGTGCCGGAGAACCCGAGCCATCCCGAGAGGAAGTAGGTGGCGAGGAAGGCGCCCCCCATCTGCACAAGGGCGATGGCGAGTATGCCATAGGATGACCGGAGGAGCGATGGAAGGTCCAGCTCAACCCCAACTATGAAAAGGAGCATTATCACGCCGAACTCCGCAAACAGCGAGAGCTCACCGCTGCTCACTCCGAGCAGGGAGAGGAGGAGGCCGGCAAGGAGGTATGCGGGAGAGGGGGAAACCCGGAAAAGTGAGAGTGTGATGCCGAGGAGGGCGGCAGCCATGAGGAGAAGCGCGAGGGATTCAAGCATAAGAGGATTTGGGAGGGGAGTAAAAAAGCTATTCGATGAGGTCAAAGAGGGCAATGCGCGGGTCCTGTATATTTCTCAGGCGAATCCCCCTCTCGATGATGGTTCTTGCGGGGCCGTCGCTGTCAATCAGGGCCGCAAATACCAGCGGGTACAGCCAGTCCCCGTCGTGGCGGCGCAGCTCCGAGGGAGTCTCCACAAAGCGGCGGTAACCCTTCCAGCCCGCAAGCTCCCTGCGGGTGCCCTCGGAGTAGAGGCAGAAGGCGCGGGAGCTGAACGCAATGAACAGCCAGAAGAGGTTCACGAAGGAGAATATCAGGAGGCTCTGGCGGTAAAGGTGGAGGAACATCGGGGTGCGGATGTAGGACAGCAGGGCGGAGAAGGTCAGGGCAAGCTGGCCTGCCACGAAGAGCTGCCACGGGAAGCAGTCGTACTCCTTGCGGTCGGGGAATTTCAGCCCTGCGAGCTTTCGCCTGAATGCCGCACCGCGCTCGGCCCTGCGGACGGCGAGCCAGTCCCTGTCAAGCAGTATCTTCCCCCGGTGGGCGAAGTAGTCAAGGGCCTCGACGAGCTGCCTGGCAAATCCGCGGGCGGGGCGCGCAATTATCGTGATGGCGTCCCTCGATATGTCAAGGAACCCGTGCGCCGCGAGCCAGAGTGCCTCCGCATTCAGCACGGCCTCCCTCCGCGCGGGAAGGAAAGATGCAAGCTCGTGGGGGCTCCTCGGCACGGGCGGCTCGCGGACAAGTCCGCCCGCGGGGACGGAATTCTTCCTTATGGCGTAAAGATAGAGGAGGAAGGCGAGGAATACCTCGAGGGACAGCGCAAGGTAGAGGCTGTAGAACCACCTTTCCTCCCTCGCGGACCACTCCTCATACCTGCCGTCGTAGGGGGAGGCAAGGAATATAGCCCGGCCGTATGCGGCGGGGAACACGGAGTAGTTCAGGGCGTCAATGTCGTAGCTCACGCGCACCGGCGGCCCCGAATAAAGCTGCCACGACCCCCGGGGAAGGGAGTATTTCACGGTCAGGGTGAAGGTCTGGTTGTAGTCGCAGGATATGTGCTGCCTGCCGTCATACGCGACAAACGCCTGCCCGGGGCAGTCAACCTCAAGGAGCCCGGCACCGCCCGGGAGGGTCCTGACATCGCCCGGTGCCATCAGCCAGGTTTCCTGCAGGGAGATGTTCTTTGAGACGGTCGCCCTGATGAAGACCGTCCGCCCCGGCGGCTGGAAATCCATAAGGGGAAGGAAGAGCAGGGAGAGGAAAAAGGGAAGCAGAATCACAAGGGCAGGGGGAAGCCTCACTCAAGAAACAGGAAGGAGAATTTAAATATCCAACTCCACCAGCTTCTTCCGCGAGCTGTGGCCGCGCAGTATGCGCACCTTCGACTTCGGGATGGAAAAGTGCCGGGCGAGCAGCTCCACCAGCGCGGCGTTCGCCTTCCCCTTATCGGGAGGGGCCTTCACCCATGCCTCGCCATCCCCGAGCCTCTCAACGCTGGCGTTGGGATGCACCTTTATTTCGAGACGCATTCTGTTCCCTCCACGAGTAGAGCCAGTTCACGGCCAGCGCCAGTGCCAGCGAGCCCAGCACATCAAAGGGCCAGTGGACGAGCGCGACAATCCGCCCGATGGCGATGGTCCACGCCACGAGCCAGGTCCAGCCGCCCTGCGTGAGCGCTATTGCGAATGCCAGCGAGGAGTGATCGCTGGGGAAGGAATTGCCGTGGCCGCCGGAAATCAGCGGTTCCAGTCCGAGGGCGGCATAGGGGCGCGGGTGGGGGACCAGGGCGGATATGGTGGCGGAGAGCAGATATGTTGCAAGCGGCTGGATGAGCATCCGGGGCCTGCCTGCCCGAAGCCCGCGGTATGCGGCGTAGATGAAGAGGGGGTAGATGAGGTAGTCCGCAAGCAGCTGGAGCAGCACGCACTTAGAACAGGCGCGGCTTAATAAAACCCATTAATCTTTTATATCCACGGGCAGGGGGCTTGGTATGAGCAACATTACACTTGAGGAAGTTGTGAAGCTCCGGAAGGGCAGGTACATGATGATTGACGGACATCCCTGCAAGATACAGGACATACAGGTCAGCAAAACGGGGAAGCACGGGCACGCTAAGGCGCGCATAACGGGCGTGAGCCTGTTTGACGGGAGCAAGCATGTTGCGATGAAGCCATCAGACGAGCGCGTCGAGGTGCCGATAGTCGAGAAGAAGCAGGCGCAGGTCCTCTCCGTTGCGGGCAGGACGGTCCAGCTGATGGATGTCCAGTCCTATGAGACCTTCGAGCTTGAAATTCCGGAAGGGATGGAGCTGAATGCCGGCGACACCATCTTCTACTGGATAATACTGGGCAGGAAGCTCCTCGAGCGGGGTGATTAGCCCTCCCTCATCTTTATTATATTGCCGAAGATGTTTATCAAAATCGCGTCTGGCTCGTACTTCCTGAGGTTGAATTTCTCCTCGCTTTTTGACATGGCTGCGCCGAGATACATGCGGAAGACGCTTTCCCAGAGGGACTGGAGCCTTGCGAGCACCGACTCCGTCAGGGGCCGGATGGAATGTGCCTTGACAAGGTTCAGCCCGCCGATGAACCCGAGGAGCTTGTAGCTTGGGCTCTCGGCGTATTCCACGATGAACTCCACCCCGAGAGCATTGCCCATATGGGTTGCCTCATCATACCACACAACAACCTTCGGCTTGTTAGGTCCCATCCGCTTGAGGAAGAACTCGACCTCAAAGGCACTCGCGGACATAAGCTCCTTGAAGAGGTCATCGCCCATCTGCTCGACCTCGACCATGCGGTGCGTCCCCGTCTTCGAGACAATGACCACGCGCGTCTTGCCTTCGGGCTCCACATTGATGGACTGCTTCGCGCTGCTGCGGAGTATCTCATTGAAGCGGAAAATGGCAGCCACGAGCTGCTGCTTGACATCCTTCACGCCCGCCCCGTAGGTGCTGCGCTTCACAAGCACTCCCACATCAGGGAAAAACGGGGAGCTATTTAATGGTTAGTAAACCCTTTTAAACGACAAAACATAAGCCTGAAAGG
>WAMX01000053.1 GCA_015522095.1 Nanobdellati archaeon
TAGTTGGGGTGGTCCACATAAACTTCGGGCTCCTGCTGGGCGTCATCACAGAACTTAAGGAGGATGTGAAGAAGGCGCTCTTTGGCAGGGGTGCGTGGTTCATCCTTGAGGCAGGCGCGGCCCTGCTCTACTTCAAGAACCCGCTTGGCTGGGCACTCCTCGGCATCTCGGTCGTGCTGCTGGGGAAGTTCGAAGGGGTGGGCGGCGTGCTCGAAATACCCGGGCTCTTCGGGAATCTCGTTTCATACACCCGTCTTGGCGCCATTGGCCTCGCTTCCGCGGGAATAGCCATGGCAGTCAATCTCCTCGCGGAGATGTCCGGCTCCCTGGGCATACTCGTGCTGATTGTGGGGCACTCGCTCAATATAGTGCTCGGCATCCTCGATCCCTTCATACAGGCCACCAGGCTGCACCTGGTGGAGTTTTTCAGCAAGTTTTATGTGCCTGCGAGGAGGGTCTTCCAGCCCCTCTCGCTCAAGCATGAGTACACTGGAGGTGAAGTGATATGGCAGTAGAAGGTTTGGTGGCGATTGGCGCGGGCCTCGCCCTTGGATTGTCCGCAATAGGAACGGGTATTGCCGAGGCGAGCATTGGTGCGGCGGCCGTCGGTGCATTTGCCGAGAAGGAGGAGCTATTCGGCAAGGGGCTCATTCTGACGGTCATCCCGGAAACCATCGTCATCCTCGGCTTCGTTATATCGATAATGCTGCTGGCTGGTTGAAATGGACAGGTTCAGGGAAGCCCTGCTGGAGAAGGCCCGCAAGGAGGCAGACGCCCTCCTCAGCGAGGCCAAGAAGTTCCGGGCGAGGAAGCTCAGGGAAGCGACGAAGCAGGCTGAGCTCCTTGTCAGGGAGCTGAAGGAGAAGTACACGGACCGGCTTGAGGCGGCGAAGCGCGCGGAATCAGTGAGGGCCAGGGTCGAGCTTGAAAACCGCAAGCTCCTCCGGAGGAAGGAGGTGTTTGAGAGGCTCAAGGAGCTCGTGAAGGAGGAGCTCCGCTCAAACCCCGCAGGTCTCGCCAGATTTGCCCTGAAGGGCAAGGGCACCGTGGTGCGCGCCCCGAAGGCATACAAGAAGCACCTGAAGGGCTTCAGGGGAAAGTTCGTTGAGGCGGACATTGACGGCCTGGAGGTCGGCGACGGGAAGGTCTGGCACGTGGCAGAGGTGAGCGAGCTGGTTGAGGACTACTTCGAGCGGCACTATCCGGAGCTCTTTGATAAGGTGTTTGGATGAATTACCCGTTTGTGTGCACGAGGGTCCGCGCCAGGAGGAGCATCCTCTTCGACCGTGAGGACTACAGGCACCTCGCGGGAATGGCGGACCTCCCCCAGCTCTTCGAAGCGCTGATGGGCACGCACTACGGGGCGTATGTGCAGGAATTCGGCTCCCGCTTTGAGGGGCTCGAGCTCCTGCACCACGTTACCCTCTCTTCCCTCGGGGCGGAATACCACAGCGTCTACCGCATGCTCGACGGCGATCTCAGGGAAAAACTGCTTCCCATCTTCCTGAAGCTCGACATGTTCAACCTTCTCTCAGTTATACGTGCGAGGGAAGGGAGCATCTCTGCCGAGGAGCTCAAGTTCATACTCATACCCTCGCCCGTGACGGACTTCCGCCGGCTGGCAGACATCTTCAAGTCCGATTTTGACGGCTTCCTCCGGGCGCTTAGCAACTCCCCCCTGCTCAGGGGCACGGAGGGCCTTTCTCCCGTTGAGATGGAGAATGCCGTGGTCATGAACTGGCTGGACCTGGTTTCCCGCATCTCCCTGACCGAGCTGAGGAAGTATGTACGCCTGATTCAGGACGTGCATTCCCGGCTCACCGGGCTCAAGCGCAGGGCGGTTGCCGGCGAGCCAATCTCGCCCCTGCTTGAAGGCGAGCTCGAGGCGAGTCTCCTGCGCTTCGGGGCGAGGCTCATGAGGATGAACCCGCTCTCGGCGGCCCCCATTGTGAGCTACCTGAATTCCAAGGACATTGAGGCAAGGAATCTCAGGGTCATAGGGTATGGTGTTTTCTCGGGGCTGCCCGAGGCAGAGATTATGGAGGGTGTTATACTTGAAAATCGCAGTGCTGGCTGATGAGGAGACAGTCTGGGGATTCAGGCTCGCGGGCGTGCGCGAGGCCTCCACGAGCCCGGATGGCTTCAGGGAGTTTCTCAACCGGCAGGACATCCTTGTGGTGTTCTATCAGAATCGCTTCCTGGATGGGCTTCCCCCGCGGGAGCGCAAGGCCATCCAGGAATCAACACAACCGCTCTTTGTGCCCCTTGAGGGAGAGGAGGATATTGGCGAGCTCATGAAGAGGGCTCTTGGAGTAGAGGTGATGTAATGGGTAAGATAGAAAAGATAAGCGGTCCGATGGTTGTCGCTTCGGGAATGGGCGGCTCCAGGATGTACAATGTGGTCAAGGTTGGAGAGCTCGGGTTGCTGGGGGAGGTCATTCTCCTGCAGGGCGACCGCGCCTTCATACAGGTCTATGAGGATACCTCTGGCATACGCCCGGGCGAGCCCGTGGTTGATACGGGCAGGCCGCTTGTTGTTGAGCTGGGTCCCGGGCTGCTGGCATCCATGTATGACGGGATAGAGCGCCCGCTGGAGGTTCTCCAGCAGAAGGGCGATTTCATAGTCCGCGGCATAGAGGCGCCCGCGCTTGACCGGAAGAAGAAATGGAGCTTCAAGCCGGCTGTTAAGGAGGGCGATACCCTCCCTCCCGGCGCGATAATAGGGACTGTGCAGGAGTTCTCCACGGAGCACCGCATCCTCCTTCCTCCGGACGTTTCGGGGGAGGTTGAGTCCATCAAGGCAGGCAGCTTCACCGTCGATGATACTGTGGCAAGGGTGGGCGGCAGGGATGTCAGGCTTGCACACTACTGGCCTGTCAGGATTCCCCGTCCCACGCTGAAGAGGGAAGAGCCCACCGTTCCCCTCGTTACGGGCATGCGCATCCTTGACACCATGTTCCCCCTTGCGAAGGGCGGCACGGCTGCAATTCCCGGCGGGTTCGGCACGGGGAAGACTGTTACCCAGCAGAGCCTCGCGAAGTTCAGCGATGCCGACATAGTTGTCTATATCGGGTGCGGCGAGCGAGGCAACGAGATGGCAGACGTCCTTTACGAGTTCCCGAAGCTGGAGGACCCGCGGACAGGCAACCCGCTTATGCAGCGCACGGTGCTCATAGCGAACACGTCCAACATGCCCGTGGCGGCCAGGGAGGCTTCCATCTACATCGGCGCCACGATTGGCGAGTACTACAGGGATATGGGATACCACGTGGCGCTGATGGCAGATTCAACATCGCGCTGGGCCGAGGCGCTGCGCGAGATAAGCTCCCGGCTCGGGGAGATTCCCGGCGAGGAAGGGTATCCTGCGTATCTTGCAAGCAAGATAAGCCAGTTCTATGAGCGCGCGGGCCGCGTGAAGACCCTGTCGGGGAAGGAGGGCTCTCTCACGATGATAGGGGCGGTTTCGCCGCCGGGCGGCGATTTCTCCGAGCCCGTGACGCAGAACACCCTCAAGGTGGTGAAGGTGTTCTGGGCACTTGACAAGTCCCTTGCCCAGCGCAGGCACTTCCCCGCCATAAGCTGGACCTCGTCATACTCGCTCTACACGCGCGATGTTGCGGAGTGGTGGTCCGCGAATGTGAGCCGCAGGTATGAGCAGCTCCGGAGCTGGGCTTCCGAGTTCCTGCAGATAGAGCAGGAGCTGCAGGAAATTGTGCAGCTGGTGGGACCCGAGGCCCTTCCGGACCGCGAGAAGGTGATGCTCCTCGTGGGCAGGATGCTCAGGGAGGACTTCCTCCAGCAGAACGCCTTCAGCGATGATGCTTCCTGTCCTCCGGAGAAGCAGCTCCGGATGCTGGAGGTGATAAGGGCTTTCTACGACTTCTCCCAGAAGCTTCTGGAGGCGGGCAGGACCGCTGCAGAGATACGTCAGCACCAGTCAGTCCAGCGGATAGCCCGGATGAAGGAGGTGCCCCCCGAGAGGTTTGAAAGGGAGGCGGAGGAGATTGAGCGGATGATGGTGATGTAAATGATAACCGAATATGAGACCGTGGAGGAGATAAAGGGGCCTTTGCTTTTTGTCAGGGGCGTGGAC
>WAMX01000054.1 GCA_015522095.1 Nanobdellati archaeon
TCCTTTGGCGAGGGGAGCATTGAGGACCTCCTTGCGGAGGTGGATGTTGTGGTTGATTCCACCCCCGGGGGCGTGGGCATGAGGAACAAGGAGGAGTATTACCTGCCCGGTAGTGTGCCCGCTGTCTTTCAGGGCGGAGAGGCTCCCGAAGTTGGTGTATCCTTCAATGCGCTTGCGAACTATGAAGACGCCCTGAACAGGAAATATGTCCGCGTGGTGAGCTGCAATACGACTGCCCTCGCAAGGCTCCTTTACATCCTTGATGACGGGTGGGGCGTGGAGGACGCATATGTTGTGCTCATAAGGAGGGCCGCGGACCCGAATGAGGACAGAAAGGGCCCCGTGAACGCGATACTTCCCGGCAACGGGCTCTCCCACCACGCCCGCGACCTTCAGGAAGTCCTTCCCGTGCCCGTGAGGACCAAGGCCTACAAGGTCCCGACAACATTGATGCACATGCAGGACATTTCCCTCAGGCTCTACGGGCAGCCCGGGCGGGAGGAGCTTGTGGATGCGCTTCTCAGGGAGCCGAGAATCCTGGTGGTGCCATCATCGGAGGGCCTGAACTCGACTGCCCGCCTGCGTGACTACGCCAGGGAGCTCAGGTTCCGCGGCGACATTTACGAGAACGTTGTCTATGACAGCATTGACCTTGACGGCCGGGTTTACATCACGCAGGCCGTGCATCAGGAGGCGATTGTGGTGCCGGAGATAATTGATGCCCTCCGCGCCATGCAGGGCATCAGGAAGGAGGAGAGCCTGGAACTGACCAACAGGACGCTCGGTGTGGGGGCGCTCAGAGCCTATACCCGCTGAGCTCGTAGCCCCTGACGCCGCCGATGACCTCAATCCTCCACCTGCCCGCCTTCCCGCGGTAAAGAACCTCCGCATCCCTTACCCTGTACTCTTCCTCAAACAGCCTTGCGAGGACCAGTGCCATCGCTGCCAGCTCCATATCCCTCCTGAAGTTCACCGAGTCCAGCACCCCTCCCTTCATTGTGAAGTCCGGGTCCCTCCCGTAGCCCGCGAGGGGATTCACATAGACCTTCACCGGCTCGAGGGACCCGGCAAATCCCAGGACCTTCCCGACGGCAGTCCCTATGTCGCGGTAGTTCCTTATTATCAGCGTCCCCCTCCCCGTGAACTCTCCCTCCTTCTTCAGGAGGGCGCACCCCGCATAGTACTTCTCTTCCCCGAGCCATATGGATGCGGGACCTTCCCCTTCCAGCCTCCGTATGTTCTCAATTGCTGGGACAATCCCAAGGAATCCCTCCAGATCCCCACCTGCTCTGTAAAAGTACCTCGCCCTCTCGTGGCCCCGGAAGCCACCGGACACCTCCAGATAAACCTCCCCTCCCGTTTCATCCGCAATGGCCCGAAGAATCTCACGTATCCGCTCATTGCTGCCAGCATAGCTGAACACAAACCCCCTTTCCCCTGCGTTTAAGAAAATATTTATACCCTCCCGCATTTCCCCTGCATGGACCTTTCCGCCGAGATTGAGCGGCTTGCCGGCGTGCTCAAGAGCGCGCGGCTTCTTGACGGCTCCGCCGGGGAGGTCCTTGAGCTTGCAAGGGCTTACTGCTCGGATGCCCGCCACTTTCTCGGGAAGGGCGAGCGGGACAACGCGCTTGAGGCGTATGCCATTGCCTGGGCCTATGTTGATGCGCTTCTCCATCTTGGCCTTGTGGAGGTGCAGGACCTCTCACTTTTCACGGTTGAATAGGGATATATACCTGCCGGGCGCATTCTTGTATGGACATTGTGGTTCTCGGGTTCACCGGCGACATTGTCTCGAAGAAGGCCCTCCCCGCCCTGTTCCACCTGTCCGCCGAGAAGGACATCAAAATTTATGGCCTTTCCCGGCACAGGCGGGACCCGGGCTTTGTCAGGGATGCCGTGGGCGAGCACAGGGGGCACTGCGGCTGCGACCTTGATGTGGAGGAATTCATCTCGCGCGTGGAGCTGGTTCAGGGCGATGCCACCTCAACCCGCACCTTCCGGAAGCTCAGCGGGCTTGATGGCCCGCTGATATATGCCGCCCTTCCCCCCTCCGTCTTTCCGGGTTTCCTGCGGGCGCTCTCACGCTCCCCCCTTGATGGACCTGCCACGAAGATCCTGATTGAAAAGCCCGTGGGCCTTGATCTCAAATCCTTCCTGG
>WAMX01000055.1 GCA_015522095.1 Nanobdellati archaeon
TATTAATATATGGTAACTGTGGTGTTCAGGGACGGGAAGAAGATAGAGCTCGAGGAAACTGACGGCGTGATGCTGCCGAGATCCTTCATGGATGACTTCTACAGCGCGATAAGGAAGGGCAAGGGGAAGGCAGAGGCAAGGGGAATTGAGAAGGTAAAGCTCAGGAACGGCGAGGCGCCGGGCGCGAACTTCTTCCTGATAGAGTTTGAGGGAAGGCGGCTGCTCTTTGAGATACTTCCGGGCGAAGCATCGCGGCTCGTGGGAAAGGACGAGAAGTTCAAGAAGCTCACGGAGCTCAACAGGATTCTTCTCGAGGAAAGGGTCAGGATAATAATTTAGAGGACGATGCTGACCTGCTCAACCTTTTCAGTGAGCACCTCGTAGAGCAGGGTTTCAAGCTCCTCGCGCCCGAGGTTGTCGGGATAAACCCCCACAAGCTTGCTCTCGTTGCCGCGGAGCTTGAAGAGGAAGCTGTAAATTCTCCCGTCCCTTCGGGCGCTCATTATGTAGAACTTTTCGCTCTGGAGCCCGTCCCGGTCGGTGCGGCGCACGGCCTGTATTCCTCCCGCAAGGGTCTCCCCCTTCCCGCTGTGCACAAGGTCCCTGAGGGCGGCCATAAGGTCGCCATCCAGCTCGAGGTCCATTGCGCGGACATCCCGGAATGTGCTGACAACGGGGAACTTTGAAAAGGACACCTCATACCGCATAGTTACTACTGTGCAGTTAGTTATTTATAAGTGTTTCCACTTCAGCAGGTCATTTCGGGCAATTATGCCCTCAAGGCGGTCAGAGGCAACCACAATTGCGGGCTCGAACCTGAGCATCTCCCGGACGAGCTCAAGTGGGGCATCGGGAGATACGGTCGGGAAGGGAGGGCCCATGGCATCCCTGCAGGTTTCCCCCTCCGCATCAAGAAGGAGGCGCTCCGTTATGCGCCCGACCTGCCTGCCACCTTCCACAACGGGAAGCTGGGATATCCCCCTATCAAGCATGGTGCGCTTGGCCAGCTCGAGGGGAGTGTCCGTGGAAACGGAGATTACGGGGGCGGTCATTATGTCCCTGGCCGTCTTTTCCCCCCTCTTCTCGCACCGTTCAAGGCTTTCAAACAGCCGCCGGGCAATGGAGTAGCTGGGCATCATCCTGCCCCGCTCGATCTTTGCAATGGTGCCCTGGGAGACCCCGGAAAGCTCGGCAAGCTGGCGCTGGCTTATGCCAAGGGATGCCCGCTTCACCCTTATGAGGGACAGGTCAGGCAGCATGGGAATTCCAGTAGGAATAATTTAAATATGTTAAGAATGCCAGAGTTTAAAAAATGGCAGGAAAAAGAGTGCAATGAAAGTTGTGAAAGTTCCGCACCCAAAATACCCCAAGAGCGAGGTTGTGGAGAGGAAGGCGATTGGACACCCAGACAGCCTGGCGGATGGCATTGCCGAGGCAATATCGAGGAGGCTTAGCCAGGAATACCTCAAAAAGTACGGGGCAATACACCACCACAATGTGGACAAGGTGGGGATTGTTGCAGGGAGGAGCCAGCCCGAATGGGGTGGCGGAAGCATCGTTAAGCCCATAAGGGTCATACTTGCGGGCAGGGCGCACTACTCCGTGCCCGTGGAGACGCTCGCGATAAAGGCGGCAAGGGAATACATCCGCGAGGTCCTTCCGCTTGCAAGGGACGAGCATTTCATAATCGAGCCCGCCATAGGCGAGGGTGCATCCGAGCTTGTGGGCGCGGTGCACAGCGTGCTCGCCAATGACACAAGCGTTGGCGTGGGGTTCGCGCCCTTCACGGAGGCGGAAGAGATAACGCTCAGGATTGCGGACTTCCTGACCGGCAAGGAATTTCAGAGGCAGTTCCCCGAGGCGGGGACGGACATAAAGGTCATGACCCACCGCGATGACGGGCAGCTCGACATAACGGTCGCCCTTGCTTTTGTGGATGCGCACCTGCACAATATGAACGAGTACAGGAACAGCAAGGCCGCGATGCTCGACCTCATCAGGGAGAAGTTTGACCTCCAGAAGGCGCACCTCGAGATAAACACGCTTGACAGGTATGACAGCAAGGACTCCGTGTACCTGACGGTGATAGGCACGAGCGCGGAGCAGGGGGATGATGGAGCAGTGGGAAGGGGCAACCGCATCAACGGGCTGATCACGCCCGCGCGGCCCATGAGCCTCGAGGCGGCGTGCGGGAAGAACCCCCTTAGCCACGTCGGGAAGCTTTACAATGTGCTGGCGCAGAAGATAGCGGAGCGCATACACGGGGAAACCGGAAAGGCGGCGGAGGTCCTCATACAGAGCAGGATAGGAAAGCCCATTGATGACCCGCCGCTCGTGCTTGTGAGGACGGACGCGCACGACATAGACGCGATAGTCAGCGAGGAGGTCGAGAGGCTTCCGGAAATAACCAAGGAGATAGTCGCGGGCAAGGTGCGGCTCTTTTAATTTTTTTCACTTCCGCGACAGAAGGACTATTTCCCTGAGCTGGTATGCGAGGACGACGGGCACGACGAGCAGCCCGCGGATGAGGCGGCTCTCTACCAGAACCATCCCCGCAAGGGATGCCCCAATCACGCCATCCAGCACAAGCCTACTTACCTGCAATTTTCTTCAACCTCACAAAATCCTCGCGCTCGCTCTCAGCAAGGTGGAACCCTATGTCGCGGACGGCGTCCTCAAGCTCCGGGATGACCTTGTAGTCGAGAGCATTCACGCGCCGGCGGGTCGCATCAATCTCAAGGAGCAGCTTCTTCACGGCCATCTCCGTCTCTATGAGGCCAATTGCCTTGAGGAGGACATCCTGGAACCTCCGCGAGGCATCAATTATGCGTAGGGAGGTCCCCATCAGGACCTTCCCCTCAGAGCTGACCGTGTAGTTTATCTTCGGGACGGAAATCCCCATTATGTTCCTCTGCTCAACCTCAAGCTCCAGCCGGGCGCCAGAATTGATGGCAGCGGATTTTATGGCAACAATCCCGTCATATGCGAGCGCGAGTGCCATGCTTTTCCTTGCGCGCCCGTACGCCTCATCAAACTCCCTCCGCGCCTCCTTGACCTCGGACAGCATCTTCCGGAGCTCAACAACCAGGGCATCGAGCTTGCGCTTCAGTATGTCCTTCCCCTTGGTCGCGAGCTTCGCCCTCTGCTTGAGCCGTATCAGCTCGCTCCTTGTAGGCTTGTAGTCCACCATACCTAACCACTCGCGCCGCCCCTGAGGTATTTCCGTATGTGCTTCTCCTTTATCTTCTTGAGCTCCGCCTCCGGCACAAGGCTGAGGAGGTCCCAGGCAATGGCAAGGCTGTCCTCTATTGAGCGGTCCTCGTAGAAGTCCTGCCGGATGAAGCGGTTCTCAAATTCGTTCGCGAAGTGAAGCACCTTGCGGTCGCGCTCCCCGAGCGCAGACTCTCCCACTATCGCCACGAGGTTGCGGAGGTCCATCCCCTCGGCATAAAGGGCGTAGAGCTGGTCGCTGACACCCTTGTGGTCCTCGCGGGTCTTGCCCTCGCCAATGCCGTGGTTCATCAGCCGGCTGAGGCTTGGCAGGGGATTGATGGGGGGGTATATGCCGCGGCGGTGGAGCGCACGGCTCAGCACAATCTGGCCCTCCGTGATGTAGCCCGTCAGATCGGGAATGGGATGGGTCATATCGTCGCTTGGCATTGTCAGGAAGGGCATTTGCGTGATTGTCCCCTTGCGCCCCTTGATGCGCCCCGCGCGCTCGTAGATGGTGGCAAGGTCAGTATACATGTAGCCCGGATACCCCCTCCTGCCCGGGATTTCCTCGCGGGCCGCGCTTATCTCGCGCAGCGCCTCGCAGTAGTTGGTCATGTCCGTGAGAAGAACCAGCACGTGCATGTCCTGCTCGTAGGCGAGGTACTCTGCGGCGGTCAGGGCCATCCGCGGTGTGAGAAGGCGCTCAATTGCAGGATCATCGGCGAGGTTCAGGAAGAGCACGGCGTTCTCAATTGCCCCCGTCTTCTCGAATTCCCTGCGGAAGAACATTGCCTCCTCGGCGGTTATACCCATCGCCGCGAACACGACGCTGAAATCCTCGCCGCGGACGGTCGCCTGTCGCGCTATCTGTGCGGCAAGCATATTGTGAGGCAGCCCGCTTCCCGAGAAGATTGGGAGCTTCTGCCCGCGGACCAGCGTGTTCATCACATCTATCGTGCTCACGCCCGTCTGGATGAAGTCACTCGGCACCGTGCGTGAAGCGGGGTTGATGGCGCTGCCTATTATTTCCAGCCTCTCCTCCGGCTTCGGGGGGAGACCGCCATCCCTGGGCCGCCCCAGCCCGTCAAACACCCGGCCCACCATGCCGCCGCCCACACCGAGGCGGACAACATCTCCCGTGAACCGGACGCGCGCCGAGCGCCCTATGCC
>WAMX01000056.1 GCA_015522095.1 Nanobdellati archaeon
CATCAAAGTCCTTGTCAACGAGCGCAAGCAGGAGCCGCTTCTTCACGGAGTGGGCAATCCTGTTTATCCCTATGAGGGTTGTGAGGGGCAGGCGGGCATCCTGGTCCAGCACCCACACGAGGTATTTTGAATGCTCCCTGCTGCCGGAGCGGGAGGGCTTTACCCCCTTCTCATAGACGCGGAAGTCTGCCCCGTACTTTGCGCCGGACCTGACAACGTATCCCCTCTCCCTCAGGTCCCTGTAGACCGTGTACCTCTGGAGGAACCCCTTGCGGGAGAAGTACTTTTTCAGGTCAACATCGCGGTCAGGGGAGATTTTCCCCCGCTCGGCAAGGAAGACAACCTCCTCGGGGAACAGGACCAGCTTCCCCTCGCTTATCGTGCCAAACCCGCGCTCAAAAAGGCCGACATCATCAAGCACAGCCCCCTCCCTGAAGAGCTTAGCCCGCGGAGAAGAGCTGCGTTGACTCGTCATAAGAAACTTCCCCCTTCTTGAGGAGGGGCTTGACCCTGTTGAAGAGCGTGTCGCGGACGCCCTCATCAATCCCCTTCCCCTTGAGAGCCTCGTTGAGGTCGATTATGTTCATTGGCCCCTTCTCCCTGAGCACGGAGAGCACGGGGTCCTCGTGCTCACTCTTCTTTATCACGGGCGCAGGCGGAAGCAGCCGCGAATCCTGCTTCACATCAACGGGGACGAGCCCGACATCCGGCGCCTTCTCCCGAGGGGCACCCTTCTCGAGCTGCTCGACCCTGCGCTTGAGCTCCTCAACCTCCTTCCAGAGCTGGTCTACCTTGTGCTTCCAGTAATCATCATAAGGGGGCATAAGAATATATTGCAGGAGGGATTTAAAATATGTGTTGATTGAGCTCCTCCTGTCCGGAAGCGCCCTCCTCCTGTACCCAAAGACCCGGCTCCGCTCCCTGATTGCGGTGGCGGCATCAATATGGCTTGCGTATATGTGGAAGCCCCTCGCCGCCGCGCTTGCCGTTTCCCTGATTCTACTCTGGAGGGAAAGCGCCGCTCAGGCAAGTATTAAATAAGCCCGCGCCTCTGTATTTTGGATGCAAAGCGAGATTAACAAGCGGCTCAGCGGCCTTGAGGAGCGCGTGAGGATTCTGGAGTCGAGGATTGAGGAAATATCGACAAGGTTTGAGAGCTTCCGGATGAACGCCATAAAGAACCAGAAGGAACATTCAGAGAAGATAAAGACGCTCATAGGGGCGTCTGCAGAGCTCAAGCGGCGGACGGACGAGTTCAGGGAAGTTCTGAAGCGCGTGGAGAGGAAGCTGCTGCGGACCGCAAGCAGGGAGGACCTTCAGGCACTGGATGCATACCTGAAGCTGCTGAACCCGCTGAATCTCGTGACGCGCGGAGAGCTTGAACGCATGCTCAAGGAAAAGGAAGGTGATTAGATGGGAATACTTGGAGGAATGTTTGGGAAGAAGAAAAAAGGTGCGGGCGACCTCACAACAAGGGTAATATCAATGAGGCAGCAGGGGATGCCGGATGACGCGATAAAGGAGGAGCTCGCCAAGGAGGGCGTTCCGCCAGCCGAGATAGAGAAGGCACTTGCACAGGCAGAGCCTGCCCCGCCTCCGGGGCCGCCGGGAATGCCGCCGGGAGCCCCGCTTCCGCCGCCGCCAATGGCGATGCCGCCGCCTCCGCCAGCGCCGACCCCTCCGGGTCAGGTCGCGGAGCTTGAGACGGAAAGCGAGGATGTGGAGGCGCTCGTGGAGAAGCTTGTGTCAGAGAAGGTCGAGAGCATAGAGCTGCGGGTGAAGGATGTCGAGGCGGACATGGGCAAGCTGAGGGCAGACATGCAGGAAATAAAGAACACGGTCACGGACCTGAAGCAGAAGTATGCGGGCCTGCAGGAGGAAAGCCTCGGGAAGATTGAGGAGTACTCGAAGTCGCTGGAGAATGTCGGCGCCCAGATAAAGGCAATGCAGCGCATAATGCAGCAGATAATTCCCCAGCTGAGCGAGAACATAAGCCAGCTCCAGAAGATTGTAAGCCAGGTCAAGAAGAAGTGACCTTCCCTTATTTTTTTATTTTGTACACCACATAGCCCGTGGGGTAGCCCCATCCCTTGAGGGAGTAGTAATCCACGCCGAGCCCGAGGGTCATTGCAGTCTTCCTGAGGTTGAAGGCGTGGTAGTCAAAGAAGTAGTGGAAGAGGACGCCGAGGGTCAGCCCGAATATGTGGAAGAGCTTGCCCCACGGGTTGCAGAGGAAGCAATCCTCAAGGAGTATTATGGGGAAGAACAGGAGGTACGACACATAGAGGGGCAGGAGCCCAACGAGGCTGGGGAGCAGGTACCCCACCATGGCGTATATTCCGGCGGACGCGCCTATCACGGGCTGTCCGAAGAGCACGGGAATGAAGAGGGAGAGGTAGGAAGCGCCAAAGAAGACGAGCAGCAGGCGGGTCTCGCTCTCGCCAGCCTTCTCGGCTATGAGCCAGACCAGGAAGAGGGAAAGGACATTGAAGGCGAGGTGCCGCGGGGTTGCGTGCGATATGAGGAAGAGGGGATCCGGGTGCGAGCTGGAGAAGTAGTGGCTCTGGGAATACGGGTAGAAGGCAACAAGCAGCACGGCGAGCAGGAGCAGCTTCACAATATGAATTGCTGAGGAAATAAAAAAGGGTGGTGGTTGTCAGTAGAGAATGTCCTTGACCCTGCGCAGGCCCCTTCCCACCCACTTCTTCAATCTGGTCCCAAC
>WAMX01000057.1 GCA_015522095.1 Nanobdellati archaeon
AGCGGGGCGCCGACGGTCTCCGCCTGGAAGGAGTAGAAGGCGCGCTGGGGGAGCTGCCCGCCCGCATACAGGCGACCGCCCTCAAGATATGGCCCCGGGGCAAACCCGCCGTAGGGTGCCATTGAGGGCGTGAATCCCTCGGGGGAGGAAGCGACGGCGAGCATGGCCTCGAGGGGGAGCCCCTCATTCCACATCGCATTGAGCGTGACCTCCACATCATGCAGCCCGGCGCCACCTTCAATGTTTATCACGCCCGCATCCACGAGCTCGTTGATTATCCCGGGGTCCATGCGGCTCACTTCGTCGAGCCAGTCGCCCCACGCAATGTGCTGGTGGCCGTATCCAGGGCCACCGACTATGTGGAAGTGCTCGGGGTTTATGCCCTCCTTGCGGAGCGCCTTGAGGAACTGGGAGGGCGTCATGGGCCTGCCCTTCTTGTCGCGGAGGACGTGAGAGGACGCCGCGGCATGCCCGATGTCAAAGGTCATTGTCACCACATCGGGAGAGAATCCCTCTTCCTTTGCAACCCTGCGGAGCGCCCTGATTACCTTCGCCATGTGCTCGGGAGTGTAGAAATATGCATACCCCATCATGACTCCCTTTTCGGGCGCCGCGGGGAAGAGGTTCTCGAGGGCGAGCTTGAGCTTGCCCTTCTTGAGGAGTTTGTATGTCTGTCCCTTTTCTTCCTTTATGCCCCTGAAGAACTTGCGGAAGGTGTTCTGGATGGAATCCATTATCACCTTTTCAGAGTCCTCAAACGGCCCGAAGCGCTCGTGGGCACCAACAACGTGCTCCCACGCCTTTTCCCTCAGCCTGCTCTGCACCTCCCTCACTTCCCTTCTCGTGAGCTTGCCCTTCTTCGCCTTGCGGACAAGCTCGGGATCATCAAGCGGGACCACCGCGCCATTCTCGTCTATCGGGTCGAAGGAGGTCATTGCAACCCGCCTCCAGCGGACGAGGCTCTCATCCCTGTACCTGTCAAGGTTCTTCAGGAGGTCATTGACCTGGTGCTCATTCAGCCTTCCGTCAGGGGTGAAAAGCTGGACCTTCAGGAGGTCGATGTGCTGGCGGACCTGCGGGTGGAGCAGGGGCTTCATCTCGTCAATCTTCTTCAGGAGTGCCTGGGGGTTGTTTCGGTGCTTCAGGAGCAGCTCCCCGACATCCTTGCGCGCCACAAGGTCTGCAAAATTGTCCATGTCCTGTGTGGCGATGGAGCCAAACTTCTCGGCAAAGTGCATGGGGATGGTGTTGATAAAGTTGCGCCATTCCTGCCTGACCTGGCTTTTCACGATGGGATCGTGAACATTCAGCTTGTCCATGAGCTGGTCGAGCTCCTTTTCATTCTTTGCAAGGTAAAATACATTGGGAAGGGGCATTTTCGTCCCCACGAAGGGATCTATGAAGTAGGCCTCCATCTGGCCAATGGGGTGCACGGTCACGACGCCTGCGCCAAGCCTGGCGGCGTAATCTGCGGTCTGCTTGAGCAGGGCAGCTGCCTTGGTCTGCCCCACGGGCATAGTTTCGGACGGGTTTGCCTGCATGGGCGCATGCACGGTGAAGCGCCCGCCAAAGGTGTTGGCGATGTCCTTCATCTTGCGGAATATCTGGTCGTGGACGCCTGCAGGGCCGCTCGTGATGGGTGCCGCCTCGCCGAACGCGGTCAGCACTGACTTGCCACCGCCCCGCTCATTCAACAGCCCCCCGACATCCACTTCCGCGCTCACAACCCCCCGCTCAAAGGTCCCCTGCAGCTGCGTAAAGAAATCCGCTTTCTCGCTCGGAGGGGGCACTGTCGCGCCCACAGCGGGCTTTTTCCTGCCGGCCACACTAGTCATTGGAGCTTGTGATATAAATATAAATTGCTTGGGGTGTGAAGGATGTGGAAACCTTCATTGTTGAGGTGCTGATAGCGGCCCTTTCAAGCTACCTGCTCGGGAAGTGGATTATGGGATATTTCAGGGCAGCGGGGATAGTGGGGGAGGACGTGCACAAGGAGGGCAGGCCCGTGCTGCCCACCAGCGGCGGGATACCCGTGTTTCTCGGCTTCTATTTCGCGGTTATGGCATACGCCTTCCTGCGCACATACATTTTCCGGGAGCAGGCAGAGATGGTGGACACGCTCGCGGGGGTGCTCGCCATACTGTTCATAACGGTGGTGGGATTCCTTGATGACATAAACGCCGCAGAGGGGAAGCGCATAGGGCTCAAGCAGTGGCAGAAACCCCTCCTTACGCTGCCGGCGGCAATCCCCCTGATGGCCCTGAACCTCGGCACGTCGCAGGTCGCCATACCCTTCATAGGGAGCGTGGAGCTCGGGATGCTCTACCCCCTGGTCCTCGTGCCCATCGGGTTTGTCGGCGCCTCGAATATGGTGAACCTTCTGGCCGGGCTGAACGGACTCGAATCAGGGATGGCCGTGACATACCTCACCTCACTCAGCATCTACACTTACTACCACTCGAGCCTGGCCGCGAAGGTGCTCAGCTTCGGGGCACTCGGGGCAGTGGCGGGCTTTTTCCTGCTGAACAGGTACCCCGCGCGCTTTCTCCCGGGGGACAGCCTTACGTACTTCC